>CAWWAV010000152.1:0-3568 GCA_963934935.1 uncultured Anaerolineales bacterium | reverse complement strand
AGGTTTCACAGGATTATTAGTCGGAGCACCAGTGCTCCGAATGCGCGGCGACTATTTAGCAATCGTTACTCTTGGATTCGGTGAAATAGCTCGATTCCTCTTCCTTTCCGATTGGTTTAAACCCTGGCTAGGTGGAGCACAAGGCATAATCCTTATACCGCCGGTGAGCATAGGTAATGTCCAACTGATTGGACCACACAAACTGTATTACCTAATAATTACAGGTTGCCTTATTGCCCTATTTATATCAGCACGTTTGCGTGGATCTCGTGTAGGACGAGCATGGATGGCAATGAGTGAAGATGAGCAAGTGGCCGAAACGATGGGTATTAACACTGTTTACTACAAATTGCTTGCGTTTGGATTGGGAGCAATGATAGCTAGTCTTAGTGGAGCAGTTTTTGCAGCAAAATTAGGCACTATTTTCCCACATAGTTTCAATGTATTAGTGTCCATTACAGCCCTAAGTTTGCTAATTGTTGGAGGCATAGGCAGCCTACCTGGCATAATAGTAGGAGCATTAGTCTTGGTAGGACTTCCTGAACTACTCCGTGAATTCACGGAATACCGTTTGCTAATTTATGGTGCAGTCTTAATCTTCATGATGCTAGCACGTCCGGAAGGTCTGATACCCAGAGTCCGACAAACTAGAACAATAGATGATCAAGAACTAAACCAAGATGCATGGCTGCATAATGAAAATGAGACTAACAATGACTCGAGTGTAGCAGTAACATAATAAATATCGAGAAATGGTAATTTAGCTTTGAACAAATTATTTGAGTGCAAAAACCTCTCCAAAGATTTCGGCGGATTATCTGCCGTTAACAAGTTTAGCTTTGATATAGAGGAAGGCGAAATAGTCAGCCTAATTGGCCCCAATGGTGCAGGCAAAACTACATTCTTCAACCTAGTCACAGGTCTTTATCCGCCTAGTAGTGGAATGATTATGTTCAAAGGAGAAGATCTGATTGGACTTTCCCCATATGAAATTACGCAATTGGGAATAGCTCGTACTTTTCAAGCAGTACGCCTCTTCCCAGACATGACGATACTAGAAAATGCTATGGTTGGTCAACATTGTAGGAGCAAAAGCGGAATACTTGGAGCAATCCTTCGACCTCGATCATACCAAGAAGAAGAAGAACGCATACGTAATAATGCAAAGGAGCAGCTAGCATTTTTTGGTTCACGATTAATGGGTTTTCGCTTGGATCAACCAGCTTCAAGTCTATCTTATGCTAACCGCCGAAGACTTGAAATTGCTCGAGCAATGAGCACTGAAGCCAAATTGTTACTACTGGACGAACCTGCCGCTGGTATGAACCCTAAAGAAACCATAGAAATCGCACGCTTAATCGGAAAGTTGAGGGATGAACGAGGGTTTACTATTCTTGTTATAGAACATGACATGCGAGTAGTGAAAGATGTGTCTGACCGCGTAGTAGCGATGGACTATGGCGGCAAGATTGCTGAAGGCACTTATGAACAAGTGGCAACTGATGAACACGTGATTGAGGCTTATTTAGGACGGACAGGAATTGAAGAGTAAGATAATGAACACTGACGAAAATCCCATTCTAGAGCTTAGAAACGTTGACACCTACTATGGGCCAATCCAGGTGCTTCGCGAAGTCAATATAAGTATACGTTCAGGTGACATAACTTGCCTACTTGGTGGAAATGCTAGTGGAAAATCTACAACCCTACGCACGATTCTAGGAATGGTAACTCCTAGTCGCGGTAGTATACATTATCGCGGTGACCATATAGAGGGTATTAGCACCACTGAACTAGTACAACGCGGGGTTTCAATGGTGCCGGAAAATCGACGTATTTTTGGGCGGATGACGGTACTAGAAAACCTTGAGATGGGTGCCTTTCTACGTAAAGACCGCAATGAGATTGATAAAGACATGGAACGCGTATTAGATCTTTTTCCTAGACTAAGAGAGCGTCTTAAACAACTGGGTGGCACAATGTCTGGAGGTGAGCAGCAAATGCTCGCTATGGCACGCGCTCTAATGTCTCGGCCCAGTTTGTTGCTAATGGATGAGCCGTCTATGGGTTTATCTCCATTGTTCGTACAGCAGGTTTTTAGCATCATACAGGAAATCAATGAACAAGGTACAACTATATTCATGGTAGAGCAAAATGCAAACATGGCACTATCAATAGCTGATTACGGATATGTTCTGCAAACAGGTGAAATTGTACTTAATGACACAGCTGACAATTTGCGTGATAACAAAATGATGCGACAAGCTTATCTTGGAGAGACTTAATCTCCGGCAAAAACTCTACCCTTGGAGGGAATCATGAATACAGAAGCTGCTCGGCCGCAACAGCCAGACTCTCCTCAGACAGACGCGGCGTGCGACCGCTGGTTTGAGACCTATAGAGATGGGCCTGTTCAGACTCGGTGGACTTCGGTGCCACTTCAGGCGGGCGATGTTGCGCCTTCACCAAAGCTTACCGACGCGCGGA
Organism: uncultured Anaerolineales bacterium; assembly: GCA_963934935.1. Lineage (GTDB taxonomy): Bacteria > Chloroflexota > Anaerolineae > Anaerolineales > UBA11657 > UBA11657. Next base: position 1,081 of record CAWWAV010000152.1, on the reverse strand, counting down.
CCGACCAAACGGTCACGTTGGATCGTTACTGGGCTAATGGACCAGCTCTTGTGATCTTTTGGCGACACTTCGGATGTGGTTGCGGCCGCGAAAGAGCCGCACGCCTCATCGAAGAAATGGATCTATACAGACCGCTAAAAGCCAAAGTGGTCATGATTTGTCAAGGTGAACCAGAGCGCGCCCAAACGTATCTCCAGGCGAACTTCATTCCCGATGATGTTGTCGTACTAGTAGACGCGAACGAAGAGGCATACCGAGCATTTGACATCACAGATTGTGGACCAATAGAGGTGCTGTTTGACGCGACAGATGAATACCTCAAGCGCGATCTCGATGCTGGGCAGAGCCTTGCAAAGGAGCGAAAAGCATCAGGGATGCCTCTCGTCGACAACGCATGGCTTCTACCGGCAGAGTTTGTCATCGCTGAAAATGGTCTAATCGCGTACACGTACCGACACCAATTTTGTGAAAACTGGATCGACCCGCGGGTGCACGTAGCCGCTATCCGAACGTCTCGTGGAGATTTTGAGACTAATTGACGCCAAAACCTCTTACCCGCTTCTTAAATGAAAATTCTGGTCCTGACAGCTGCTGAAGTGCGTCAAGCCATACGCATGAAAATTGCTATTGACGTGATGAAAACCACGTTTAGGGACTTCAGCATTGACAACTCACAAGCACCACTACGCAGCAAGATTAGTGCTGATAAATCTAATGGAACGGTATTGTTAATGCCCGCTATTACAGATAGCGATTTGGCGATAAAAATCGTTTCGGTATTTAACAATAATCAACATCTAGCATTGCCTCTTATACACGCTATGATCATTGTCTTAGATGTGTCTACAGGAAAGCCATTGGCTCTATTAGAAGGTGGGTCTATAACTGCTATCCGTACCGGTGCTGCTAGTGGAGCAGCTACTGACATATTAGCACGAAATGATGCAAAAACTGTAGCCATAATTGGTAGTGGCGTTCAAGCTCGAACGCAACTTGAGGCAGTGTGCGCAGTTCGTGCAATCGAAAAAGCATGGGTATATAGCCCAAACACTAAACACGCTGAAGATTTTGCATCAGAAAT
>CAWWAV010000151.1:0-3574 GCA_963934935.1 uncultured Anaerolineales bacterium | reverse complement strand
TATAGATACCTAAGTCCAGAATACGATTCTGGTCCTTGGGATAAAGAAGAGCTTGACTATTGGATGCCTGTTGATACTTATACAGGTGGAATAGAGCATGCTACTATGCATCTCATATATTTTCGCTATTTCACAAAAGCACTGCGTGATATAGGTTTATTGGAATATGATGAGCCTGTAATGAAGTTGAGAAATCAAGGTGTTATATTGGGTGAAGATTCGGAAAAAATGTCAAAAAGCCGAGGGAACGTAATAGCTCCAGATTCGTTGGTGAACAAATATGGTGCTGACGCTGTTCGCGCATATTTGATGTTTTTTGCAAGATGGGATCAGGGTGCACCTTGGAGTGGAAGTGGTATTGAGGGTGTATCACGTTGGTTGCAAAGAGTCTGGCGAATTGTGATGGAATCTCTAGATCATAGAGACGCGAGTGAAATAGATCAACGTGATGTTCGTGATTTACATCGTAAGGTTCATCAAACTATTAAGCAAGTTAGTCATGACATGGAGCACTTTCAATTCAACACGGTTATTTCAGCACTTATGGAATTAACAAATGCACTTAGTAAAGCCGTCTCCGATAATCTGACAAATACGGAGGTGTTTGACCATGGTTTGAAAACGCTACTAAAGTTGATGGCTCCTGTGACACCACATATAAGTGAAGAATTGTGGTCTAAATTAAACAATTCTTATAGTATTCATCAGCAATCTTGGCCCGAAATAGATAATGAAGCGGTTTTAGAGGAAGAAATAACGTTGATTGTGCAGGTAAATGGCAAGGTGCGTGAAAGACTAATAGTTCCAGCTAATATAGATGCTAAAAATGCAAAATCACAGGCATTAAGTAGTGAAAATGTGCAGCGACATCTTGATGGAAAAGAGCCACAAAAAGTGATTTATGTGCCTGGAAGGCTCGTCAATATAGTTGTATGACAATGTCGTATTTGTTTGTGAGAATTTTGTCTTAATTGTCGGGTATAACGGATACAGTTTTACGAGCCGATATTTGGCGGAAAATTAGCATTACTTTTCCTTGTATGCGCACAGTCGATGGGTCGACATAAATTGCGTCCATAGTGGGATTGGCAGGTTGTAAGCGTACCTTGTCGTTTTCTAAATAAAAATACTTCAGTGTAGTTTCCTCGCTATCTATCAACCAAATAGCTGCAAGGTCACCATTATTCACCCGAGCCTGTTGTTTCATTATGACGTAATCGCCCTCGTTTATCATGGCGTCTACCATTGAGTCGCCTCGCACTTCTAATGCAAACATTTCTTTCCCATCTCCTACCAGGTCTTGAGTCAGATTGATAGTTTCGTCTGGTGCGTAAGATACTGAAGCTTCAGGGAAAGATACTGGCTCACTAGCAAATATTCGACCTACTAGCGGTATTTGTACTAGAGCACTTGCTTGATTTTTGCCTAGCTGTATGCCACGAGATACGCGCAACATTCTGCTAATATAACCTTCGTCTTCCAACTTGTTGAGATTGTAATCCACAACAGATGTTGAGGTTATATGGCAAGCTTTCCCTATTTCACGTATGGTAGGGGGATACGAATTCCGACTAATGAAATCAGTTATGAATGTGAGCATATCCTCTTGCCTGACCGTAAGCTTGGTTTGTGCCATGTCTTTACCTGATTTATTGATTTGCAAAATTGTAAATGGAAGCATTGGGATAATATCAGAACAAGTGTTCCGTGTCAAGATTGTGTTCTAGTGGCTAAATTATAGGTTTGTTTGCTACGTATATTTTTGGTATTACGTAAGCTACATAGAGCCACCTCGGGGATTTGAACCCCGAACCTAGCACTTACGAAGCGCTTGCTCTGCCAATTGAGCTAAGGTGGCAACTAAACCGATTTTACCAGACGCGTAAACAGTGGCATAGGTTGGCTTGTGCCAACTTATGAGGGATAATAAACATATGCGGGTTGCTATGATATCTGTACATACATGTCCTTTAGCAGTGTTAGGTGGTAAGGAAAGTGGAGGGATGAATGTTTATGTTCGTGAGTTAACGCGCGAACTAGGTCGTCAAGGTATTGGTGTTGATGTTTTTACTCGATCGCAGGATGAGCATCAGTCACATATTAAACATGATTTAGAAAACGGAAATCGTGTGTTTCACATTCCTGCTGGGCCTGAAAGGCCAATTCCAAAAACTGATCTATATGAATGGCTACCCGAATTCACTGGTGGGGTCAAACTGGCGTCTGTATTATTAGATGAGCAATATGATTTAGTACATTCACATTACTGGTTATCCGGTGTCGCGGCACACGAACTACAGAAATGGTGGGATGTTCCTATAGTGCATATGGCTCATACTCTTGGAATCAATAAAAACAAAGTTGCCAAGGATGATCAGCAACTTGAACCAAAGCTTCGTCTTGATACAGAATTAAGGCTTCCAGGGTTGGTCGACAGAATGATTGTTGCCACTGATGGTGAACGGTCTCAAATAGAAGAAATGTCACAGGAATATAGAGGTAAAACTTCAGTGATACCGCCTGGTGTAGATTTAACAGTGTTTCATCCATACGTGCAATCCGAAGCTAGGCAGCAGCTTGAAATTCCACTCGACAACAGCATGGTGCTTTTTGTCGGACGTATTGAACCTCTTAAGGGTGTAGATACTCTTCTGCACGCTATGCAATATCTAAAAGACTCCGGAGAAATGCCATCAGAGATGTATATGTCTGTCATAGGTGGAGATCCCGCAAAACCTCGTGAGACTCGTCATGCTGAACTAGAAAAATTGATGGCCCTTCGTGATGAACTTGGTCTGAGTGACTTGGTTACTTTTTTGGGAAGGCGTGACCAGGAAACATTACACCGGTATTATGCAGCTGCTGATGTGGTTGTAATGCCTTCCCATTATGAGTCATTCGGTATGGTGGCACTGGAGGCTATGGCGTGTGGTACGCCAGTGATAGCTACAGACGTTGGAGGTCTTTCTCAGTTAGTCAGAGATGGAGAGACAGGATTCTTGGTGCCAGGTATGGATGCGGTTGCTTTGGCTGAACGTTTAGGGCAAGTGCTTTCTGACAAGGAATTGCGCGAGCACTTAGGTGGGAAGGCCGCAGAATATGCGGAAGCCTATGCTTGGCCTGGAATTGCGGAACAGATCATTGATTTGTACAAACACACATTGAATGGTCATGAGGTATAGCTTCTATATTCATACCTAGCAGATAGCTTTAATCGTCAACTTCTACTAGGCGTCCTACTCTTATACCATGCCCATAACCACTTCTTTCAGTAGAATCATGATACATCAAGTAAGTTTGGTCTAGGAGTCTAATGATGTCAGGTCCTGCTGGGTCGCGTTTATTCACTAGTACCTGCTGTTCCTTAAATGTAGTCCCATTTTCGGAAGTACTATAACCTATTACTGCAACTCCTGTAAAGTCTCTTATTCCTGCATCCTGAGGCTTGTTTAATTGATAGAAAAGAGTTACGCAACCGTCATCACGCAGTAGTGGAAAAACCTCGCGTGCGGATGCGGTTAGATGAGGTGCTCCAGGTCCTATGACTATACCAGGCTCTACCGTCCAATCGAAC
>CAWWAV010000150.1:0-3589 GCA_963934935.1 uncultured Anaerolineales bacterium | reverse complement strand
ACTATCATCTGATGTTACACAAAATGAAATTGTTGGTCTTGTGCGCGACTTGAATGCAGATTCTCGTGTGCATGGAATATTGGTACAGTTACCATTACCTGATGGGATTAACGAAGAAGCAGTGCTTTCATCAATTAGCATTGAAAAGGATGTAGATGGGTTCCATCCTGTTAATATCGGAAAACTGGGTATGAAAGGCCGTGACCCATTATTTGTACCATGTACTCCAGATGGATGTATACGTCTGCTCCAAGAATCCGGAGCAGAATTTTCTGGTGCTAATGCTGTAGTTTTAGGCCGCTCGAATATAGTAGGCCTTCCTGCATCAATGTTGTTGCTGAAACGCAATGCCACTCTGACAGTATGTCACTCTCGTACTATCAATTTGCCTGAAGTGTGTAGACAAGCTGACATTCTGATTGCTGCCGTTGGGCGACCGGAAATGGTTAAGGGAGACTGGGTTAAACCAGGAGCGTTTGTGATTGATGTTGGTATTAACAACAAGTGGATTTCGCATACCGGTGATAGAGAGTTCCGCTGTATATCGAGTGGAGATGTTTTCATTGCTCATCATCAAGATTTGTCTGAGAAGGGTGGTCGTAAGAGGATAGGATACTTAGATGAAAGTAGTGGAGATGTTTACTCTCGCGATCATTTGCCAGAGGGCATAGAAGTTGAAGGTCTTGTCAAACTATTTAGGAAAAACAAACTTGTGGGTGATGTGCATTTTGATGAAGTCAAAGAAGTTGCGGGTCATATAACACCGGTTCCGGGTGGAGTCGGTCCGATGACAATAGCTCAGTTGTTGAGCAACACACTGCGTAGCGCCCAAGCATTAGCGGATAAATGAGACAGTTTCTAAATAATTTTTACTCTACAGTTACACTTTTCGCCAGATTACGTGGCTGATCAACATCGCATCCTCGCAGCACTGCTATATGATACGCTAATAATTGTAGTGAGATAGTCGTTAGAACTGGACTTAGCATCCAATAGCTTTTCGGTACCCAAAGAACCCTATCTGATATTTCTGTGATAGTTTCGTCTCCGTCTGTGGCAACTATCACTATAGGCCCACCACGCGAACGTGCTTGTTGAATCTGGCTTATCATTTTTTCATACCATTGGTCCTGTGTTGCAATAGCTACCACCGGCATATTCTTGTCGATTAGCGCAATAGGACCATGTTTCATTTCTCCCGCTGGATATCCTTCCGCATGTATATAAGAAATTTCCTTTAGTTTCAGTGCTCCTTCGTACGCAATAGGCATTTGTATGCCGCGTCCTAGGTATAAACAGTGTCCCATGTCTCTAAGTGTTAGAGCCACTTTCTTGATTTGAGCATCACGACTCAGCAAGTTGCCTACCTGTTGAGGCAAAAGTGCTAGATGGCCTGCTAGCTCACGCATCTTTTCATTATCTAATTCGCCTCGCAGATGACCTAGTAGCATTGCCAAAAGGTATAGGTCTACTAAAGGAGTAGTGAATGCTTTTGTAGATGCTACACCAATTTCTGGACCAGCTTGCATTGGAATACATCCTGAAGCCATACGCATAGCTTGCGATCCTATTACGTTGACAATGCTCCACAGAGTAGCACCTCTTTCATGGGCCTCATTCATTGCTCCAAGAGTGTCAGCTGTTTCACCACTCTGGCTAATGGCTAGCACTATCGTATGTTTGTCGACTATAGGGTTTGAGTATCGAAACTCGGAGGCAATACTTACTTCAACAGGAATGCGCGCTAGTTCCTCTATTAGAGTTTTGCCTACCATGCCAGCGTGTGCGGCAGTGCCGCATGCAGTAATTACAATGCGATCAATATTTTTTGCTTGAGATTCTGTTAATGTCAGATCAGGCAAGGTTATTTTGCCAGATCTGAAATCGATTCGACCTCCTATAGTGTCTGTAATAGCTCGGACTTGCTCATGGATTTCTTTCTGCATGAAGTGTCGATAGTTTCCCTTTTCTGCTGCGACTGGGTCCCAAGGGATATTATGGATTTCACTACTGGTTGGGTCTCCCATCATAGTACGTGTAACAAATCCTGTTGCGTCTACTGTGGCCAACCAACCTGGTTCCAGAAATGCAATACGACGAGTATGCTCAAGGATTGCAGGCATATCTGAGGCAATAAACATTTCATTATTGCCTTCTCCTATTGCTATACCACCTGCGTTACCTACACGGGCGGCTATGATTTTGTCAGGCTCTATGGTTGAGATCAATACTACTGCATTTGCTCCTTGCAGGAGACCAATAGTCTGACGTACTGACTCTTCTAAACTATTGTCTTCACTAAGATATCTCTCAACCAGATGTACGATTACTTCACTATCGGTATCCGATTGTAGTTTTATGTCATCTGCAATCAGTTGTTGTCGCAATTCCATATAGTTCTCAACTATACCGTTATGTACCAAAACCACTTTACCTGTAGCCCCCATATGGGGATGGGCGTTACGTGCATTTGGTTCGCCATGCGTAGCCCAGCGAGTGTGTCCTATGCCAATATTTCCACTCAGAGGTTGTTGAGATACCAGAGATTGCAAACGTGCAAGTTTACCTGCATCGCGACGTATATTGATTGTTTCGGCATCTATAGTCGCCATCCCCGCTGAATCGTAACCGCGATATTCAAGTCGTTTAAGACCATTCATAATTATCGGTGTGGCGTCACGTGGACCTATATAAGCAACAATACCGCACATAAACAAATACCTCCATAGTATATTGTTAGCACCTACAGAAAAAGAATGCAATGTTCTATTAGGTGCATGTATGTTGCCAGTGCTATCGTTTTTGTACCTCTAGTTTCCTAGCGGTTTTAGACGGTAGCTTGGGAGATGTGGAGGGGAAAGGACTGCGGGCTCTGGTACACCCGGAGGGCATCCGCTGATTTATCGATTTTACGCCAATTGATTGTGGCATTGTCCTTTACCTTAATAAGTAAAGGAACCCTCGTCCTCGTCACCCGACTTAAGATCGGGCCTTGCGCTTTACCTTTCCTGATAATTGCCTAACTGTTTGTTGTTAGGGTAATCTCCATATCTAAGCCCTCATTATAGCAGGGTAGTGTAATTATCTAAAATAAAAACGGCAGGGTCTTAGCACAAGTAATAGACTGCCAATATTGTAAGTTGTTCTATTGCTGTTTATATATGCCGCGATGACGGTTTGGTAAAAGCTCGGCAATTCTCTGCATTATATAGTCTGTATGTATCCGGAGAGCATCACGTCTAGTGGCATCTTGTAGGTTTGGCAAATGATAAGGTTTACCTATCACCATTCCCACTTTTTGCTTACGTCCTTTTCTCAGTGTCCTGAATATGTCGGCAGTTCCGGAAATTGCAACTGGAACTAAGGGTACACCGGTTTTCATTGCCAGGAATGATGCTCCATGTTGAGGGTCGCGCAATCCTTCCGGATGCCGGGTACCTTCTGGAGCTATTAGTAGAGGCAGATCATTTTGTAGTACTTTCAGTGCGGTCCTTAATGCGGCTCGGTCATCGCCGTCTCGTTTCACGGGAAAAGTACCATACCAGCGCATTATAAGACCGATTATCCCATTATTGTGCATAGTTTTCTC
>CAWWAV010000149.1:0-3593 GCA_963934935.1 uncultured Anaerolineales bacterium | reverse complement strand
TGAACGATTTGTGCGCACATTTTACCTCTTTCCCTGGCCGTGGTGCAGTAGGCATAATTGGTATAAAATCAGGACAACACTTTATAAAAGTAGAGTATGATGTTTTGCACTGAATGCGGTAACAAAGCTGACGTTGATCATAGATTCTGTAGCAATTGCGGCAGTTATTTAGATAAGACTGTAGCAGAGCTAGCAGGTTCGGCGCCGGCGTTCGAACCAGAATATCGAGTATCCTACAGTAGCGGATCGTGGTTGAGTAGACTGAGTGGTAGGATCATCCTCACTTTAATGTGGTTAGGAATAGGCGTGGGTCTGACTGCAATTGTTTTTATTGGTGCGCGTCGGTTTGACATTGTGATTGCGCAAAATGTTAGGCTGGCAGCATCAGTAGTGATCGGTTTGTACTGGGCTTACACTAGAGGTTGGAATTCCAAGAGATTTACTGGTTCAATAGAGGTAGATGACGCATATAATGATGAATTGCTGGATGATGATAGTGACAACTTCGAATCTGACGATTATCATGATAGTGAATAGGTGATGGATATCGATAATGCTTGAATGTCGACTACAAATTATCTCGGTCGAAATAGGATGCTGAACTCTGCTCTTCAGTAGCTAATCAAAAAAATGAGTAGTATGATGAAGTTAAATCTTTTCAAAATAGAGAACAGTAGTTACTAAGTGTTCTTATCCAAGAATTTTGTATCCATAAGTACTTCGTTTATTTCCTCGATGGCTTGACTAATTGCGTGTCCATCTACATTTGAGTTAGTGGGTTTTACTGTCTGATTGTAACGTGCTGTCCATTGGCTATTGTCTTTTAGTAGTTCGATAAGAATTTCTTCTTCTAATATAGCTTGCATGTCTTCTGTAAAACCTCGGCCGGCCACAAGAGTGCGATGGTAGTTTGGTTCGTTGTCAGGCCTTACCGATGCTAGTCTTATACGAGCTCCATTATCATTCTCATATAGAAACTCTAATCTGTATTTGAGTGCGTAATTGTTGGCTATTGCACGAATATTGTCTAGGATTGTTTGTAAATTGGCAGGGCCATTTTCTTCTTTGGTTATCATGATGGTATTAATATATTGATCGGATCACTGTGCTTTTGTTAGATGCCAGCCGCGGTTGTGTGGGCACTTGTAAACAGTAAGGTCTACCTGCTGTTCTTTTGCGAGTATGTCGGCTCGACTAGCTGCGTCACTTTGTGTTTTGTACAGAGACTTGCGTCGGCCATTAGCCCCAATACATTTAGGGCATACTCTACTTGGTGTGTGCCTATCTTGCGGAGACAAATGCCATTTCCTGCATTTTTTGCATTGATAAGGAACTAAGTTGCTATCGTACGCTGAATTGGCGTAGTCAGCTCCTTGTTTCGCTGCAGAATGTGACGGATATACGCTTAGTGGTTTGCCCGTTCTTGGACTAAAGCATGTGTTGCTTTTTGGGCGCTTGTTGTGCGATGGGTTCCAACGAATACTGTCTCTTTTCATGTTTGTTCCATAGTCTGCTATTTGTTATTAGAGAATGGAATGGCTTTAGTTAGCAGTCTTTTCTACCTAAACTAGGCTTTTCCTCCACTATTTCAGTTGGGGTATTTCTAGCTACTATTAGCTTTAAAGTGGTTTCTCCGGTATTGACGGGTTGATGTAGAGCGCCGGCTGGAACAAAGATGAAATCACCAGCAGATATTTCATCTTGAATGTCCATATTTTCTCCATGCACAAAAAGACCAGAGCCAGATAGTACGTAAATGGCTGATTCGCAGTTGGTATGGTAATGAGTTGTGGAGCACCGATCTATGGGGATATTGGCTATCGCCATATGAATATTTGTTGCATTACTAAGATGTTCTGACACTCCTGCGAATCTAGTCATTGCGCCTGAATTTATCTCTTCCTCCAGGCTGTCTTTTTTGGTTACGATAATAGGCTTCATGGTGTATTCCAAGGCTCGATAAAAATGTTTGATCGTAATACTATACAACAATTAGGCGATAGCAGTGTCTTGTGTCTTTCTGAGCTGGAGATAGGGAGAAGTAGACGGGAGTATTTTGGAGTTAGTTTCTAGTGCCCGTCTTCTTGGGCTGAGTGCGAGACCGTCTTCTTCGTCGGCGGCGACGAGATGGTTTTGAGCGCTTTAGTTTTGAGTATTTACCTTGAAATTGTTTTTCTGGTAGGAAATTACCGTATTGGAAATCTTGCAATGTCCTTCGTTCAATTGGTGACCCCATGGCTTGTTCGATCTCTCGTACAATTCTAGTATCTTCTGTTGACGCAAAAGTGAAGGCTTCACCTGTTTTATTAGCCCGGCCAGTGCGTCCAATCCTATGAGTGTAAGTCTCTGTAGAATCAGGAACGTCGTAATTAATAACGTGAGATATGTCTAGTACGTCTATGCCGCGAGAAGCAACATCCGTAGCTACAAGAATGTCGTATTTTTTTCCACGAAAGCCGTCGATTGCTCTCTGGCGCTTATTTTGAGACATGTTTCCTTGGAGTGCTTCTGCGCGGTATCCGCGCTTTGCCAGGTCACGGGCTAGATTACGGGCTCTATATTTAGTGCGAGTAAAGATTAGTACACGACCAGTGGCTGTCTGCTCTAGCATTGCAAAAAGAAGAGACTTTTTTAATGCGGTAGGTACTGGATATAGGGCATGAGCAACAGATTTGGTAGGGGACATTTTTCCGACTTGTATTCTGAGAGGGTCTTTTAGTATCTTGTCCGTCAAACGCTTGATGTCCTCTGGCATGGTAGCTGCGAAGCACAGGGTTTGGCGTTTTGATGGAAGAAGTTTTATTATGCGACGAATGTCGGGTATAAAACCCATGTCACACATGCGATCAGCTTCGTCTAGTACCAATATCTCAATATTAGACAGATCAATGTATTTGTCACCGACAAGATCAAGTAGTCTGCCCGGACAGGCTATAGCTATATTGACACCTTTGCGTAATTTGGAGATTTGCGAATTTTTGCTAACGCCGCCATATATGGCTAAGCTGCGCAAATTAGTGCCTTTTCCAAGTTCAACAGTCGTCAAATGGATTTGCTCAGCCAATTCTCTAGTAGGAGCAATAATAAGTGCGCGAAGTTGTTGCTTCGGACCCTTTAATAGATGTTGCAGTATTGGCAAGGTGAATGCTGCGGTTTTGCCAGTGCCCGTTTGGGCCAAGCCCATTACATCATAGCCATCGAGTATTTTGGGGATAGATTGAGACTGGATGGGAGTGGGTGTGGTGTATCCAGCAAGTTTAATTGCATGGATTATACGTTTATCTAGATCAAATTGCTTAAATGTCATATAGGATAAATCCCCTTACTTCGCTACTATCAAGCGTTTGGTATATATTCAGGCTGTTCTTTGGGAACTATGCATGAAAAAACTAATACAAGACGGGGTATTATAGGGCAACATTGTTATAGTGCAAGTCCACATACGGATATTGGTGTGTTTAGTTAACTGTGTTAGCTTGGTATGGACCGAATAAAGGTACCTAATATAGTAATATCCCAACATGTCTGTAGTAAGGTTTTACCTATACGTGCGGTACGATTTGACGTTATCTAACTTACCTTCTTCTCCAGCT
>CAWWAV010000148.1:0-3597 GCA_963934935.1 uncultured Anaerolineales bacterium | reverse complement strand
TGCGCCCGTATTTGGGTCTGGTCGCGCTCCAGCATGTACCTGCCGGGTATCAAAACCAAAATCACGACCCTTATCTATTTTATTCATAATTGTCCTATTGATTGCGTCTTTTTACCGTTCTATAACTATGTTAATACCTTCAACTTATTGTCAGAACTGGTATTTGTGTAATTTAAATAATTTTAATGAAGCTACCCTTGTATTAATATTTCCACAATATCAAGTAATTGGGTAAGCAACATATTGTAACAGCATAAAACATTTATTACTACATTTTGCTAATGTACTAATAAAATTCATAGTACATCTTTGCAACTGGTCAAGCGCCCTACATATATCCAGAGCACTCTGGAACGCAGATAACTCTATATAACAGTATAGAAATCAAGGCAATTTTAAATCAGGACGCCTATCAAAAAATTTCTCAATACCTGAATAATCCTGTGCAGCATCCGACAACTTATTAATTCCGTCGTCTAATACCGTCAAATCAGATGCTATCGATAAACGAACATAATGCTGACCCTCGGAGCCAATCTTACCAAATGACTGACGATCCAAAATAGCTACATTGTGATAATAAAGGGCAAACATCTGAAATAATCCTGAGGGAGATGTTTGAGATCTCTCATTTGAACTCAACTTAGCATAATAATCAACTAGACCCAGCTCATGACAAACACTGGAGATATTAGGAAAGAGATAGAAAGCGCCACCAGGTTTGGTACAAGAAATTCCTGATATCGCGTTCAATTTCTTCAATATTGCATCACGTCTTACCTGAAAATTATCAACCATATTCCTTATGCATTTTTCCGACAAGTAGCTTTCCAGAGCCACTCTAGCTCCTTCCTGATTATACGGAGTAACACAGGAAAAATAATTGATATTGAGGTTTTTGAAGACATTTGCTTCCTCCCTAGACGGAAATAAAGCATAGCCTATCCTGCCACCAGTCCAAGCATATGTTTTAGAGAATCCACTAGCAATTATTGTCCTACTCTCCATACCTGAAACTGAGGCAATAGAGGTATGAGTTTGGTCGTCAAAAACAATATTCTCATAGATCTCATCTGAATATACCCTAACCTCCTCAGGACATCGATCCAGAATAACTGCAGCAATATCTTCTAACTGTTCGTGTGATACCACTCCACCTGTAGGATTTGATGGGAAGTTGAGATAAATCAACTTAGTTTTGGGAGTTATTAACTTCGCAAGATCTTCTGGAGTAAAAGCAAAGTTGGAGTTTTCATCTAAATGCAAAGGAATTGGCACTGCGCCTACATACCTGACGAATGACTCATAGATTGGGAATCCAGGACTTGGATATATGACCTCATCTCCGGGATTACAGTAAACCTGCTGAGCTAATCCGATAGATGGTTTGCCACCTGGAAAAACAACTACCCTCTCAGGATCTACTGCAATGCCGCGCGTCTCAGATATCTGCTTAGATATTGCCACTCTAAGTGTAAGCAAACCCTGCGGGTCACAATAATGAGTGTTATCGAGATCTAACTGCCTTTTAATTTCATTCTTTATGTGAGTTGGTACAGGAAAATCAGGCTCACCAAGATTTAACTTGACGACATTACCTGATACATGCTCAACAGCGTCTATATGTGGACCAATCTTGAAAGCATTTTCTGTATCAATGCTGAAAGTTCTGTCAGCGTAAAGTTTCATGACCTAATGATTGTTTACTATAGAAATCATTGCCACAGTCAGATTAGCCATCATCTATTGCTCTACGAAATTGTTGTTCATCCTCCTCAGTGTGCTTGGTTATATCTTCAGTTTCCTCAGACTTGTCCCAATCTGCATCTTCATCATCTGAGTCAAGTGCGTCATCAAGCGAATGTTCAATCTCTTTTTCTGACATATTGCCTCCCGATCAAGTTTTGCCACCACTCACTACCAATTCAGAAACAGGCAGGTGACACATGCAAATTCTATTTTACATCAAACAATTAAATCTGCTTTCGCCAACAAGATATGTTGTCACATATCATACACTTCTATCACACCTCGATAGTTTAGTGAAAATTATTGCTACTTATAGTATTAGTCTCTCTAGTGTCGATTTTGTTATTCGAATTGCTCAAAAGAGTAGCATTTGTTCGGCCCTTGATTGGGATAAATCCGATGTAGAACAAATAGCCTAGTATGCAAACATATGCTTAGGATTATTACATTATATAAAACAATAGAATCAAAAAATCCGCCTTGAAGCGGATATTTGTTACCTCCTTTATATTAGTTATCCAGCAAACTATCCTAAAAAATTGCAGCTACACCACCTATTATGCTGAAAAACTTCACTACCAACGAGACCGATCTGGGACGGTCAACCCCTACACTTATCTCACTATGTTCTGAAGGCTTTTCACCATCAGTTTTTATGAGTAAGAGTACTATATTAGCTAATTCTTTAGTAAACATGACCACATATTACCAGTATTGTGTACAAATCAGATTAACCTTTGGTTAAAGGTTTTTAATGTAATTTGTGCAAAACATTGTGTAATTTGGGTAAAATAGTGCGATAATTAGCAATCCCAATACAAATACAATGAATTGAAATATGAAATATTTGAACTTACAGCACCTTACCTTTACAGTGATTGCGACTCTATTCATGAGTTCTTGTGGTACTCAAGACCCAGTTACTCAAGTGGAAACAGTTGAAGAATCAACTCAATCACTAGAACCGACCCAATCTATTGATATCCCTACTGAAACTCCGAGCACTGAAATAGCCTCAGATGAAATCAATTATGCCATCTATACAGACTCCAAATCAAAAATATCAATCATGTACCCTGAAAATTGGCAACAAGTACCACATGAAAATTACGTAGAGTTACGGGGACCAAGAGGTGATGTAATTTTCGAAATTTTGTACGAACATTTTCATGAACTCGACCAATGGGCCAATCAATATTTCTCCGAGTCTAATTACCAAGAGGAGTCTCGTAACACTATGAAAGATCCATCAGGATACATGAGTATTGGCAACCTCAGTGATGGAGCTCAACATGCACGAGTAATTATTGGAAATGAGAAAGCAGGTCTCATACTCTTAGAAGCTACTACAGGTCCAGAAGATGATTTCGAAGAACATTTGGAACAATTCCAGATCGTAATTAATTCTCTAAGCCTGAAAAACGCCTCATTGTTTGATGGTTCGAATAATGACAACACTGAACATACAAAAGATGATTCCAATGAACCCAACGAAGAAGATGCAGAAAGCACTCTAACAAAAACAATACCTGAGAATTCTGATACTACCATTTATACGGACCCTAAAACAGGTTTGTCTTTTAGTTATCCAGCCAATTGGAATAAAGTCCAACGCAAGCACGACACAGAACTCCGAGGACCAATGGGTGATCTAATGATTGCGATTACAGACATACCCATGCTAGACCTAGAGCCCTTCACACAAGACTTTTTCACTGAATCTGATGATTACAAGGAAGAATCTCGTGACCCATTAGATGAGCTATCAGGATATATAAGCATAGGCAATCTTAGAGATGGAGCCCAACAAGCTCGTGTAATCATTGGTAATGAACAAACAGGCATAAT
>CAWWAV010000147.1:0-3605 GCA_963934935.1 uncultured Anaerolineales bacterium | reverse complement strand
CGTCAAATAAAACTATTCGAACAACACAAGAGTGTCTACAGCAAGCATGCTCTCCAAAAAACTGTTCATAGCTTAAAACAGCGTTTTGGAGAGCATGCAATACAGTTTGCAGATACCTTGGATCCACCAAAGCCAAAAAGTTTACAAGTTCACTGCAATCCCATAGGCACACCAAACAAACTACAGATCAGAAAAAAAACGTATATAGTGAAATACATACATCAACACTGGCGTGTGCAATCACACTGGTGGGATAAATCCATTAAACGAGACTACTATCAAGTCAATATTTCCGATGGACGCATGATAACTCTCTTTTGTGACCACAAACAAACTTGGTTTCTAGATCGTGCCATACATTGAGTTACACTCTCATTCATATTATTCCCTACTTGATGGTGTGCCTACACCCGAAGACTTGGTAAAACAAGCAGCGAAGTGGGAGATGCCTGCCATAGCACTTACGGATCATAATGGACTGTATGGAATACCACGCTTCTGGAAAGCATCACAAAAAGCTGGCATAAAAGCAATAATTGGATGTGAGGTTACTTTAGATAACAAATGCGGCCATTTAACTCTGTTAGCTGAAAATCAAATTGGATACTCTAATCTATGTCGTCTTATAACACTTTCTCACCACAAAAGTAAAAAAGGTGAGGCTTTATTACAAGAAAATACACTAATTGAAAATTCTGCAGGTTTAATTGCACTATCTGGATGTAGAAAAAGCTCCATAATACAAGCTTTAATCTCTAGAGATTATCAAGCAGCTATCCATACAGCTTCACGATATTCAGAAATATTTGGGCAAGATTGCTTCTTTTTAGAAATGCAGAATCATCACGAACGCAATGACTATTATATAAATGCGCAAATAGCAAATCTGAGCAACAAACTCAAGCTTCCATTAGTAGCTACCGGAAATGTACACTATCTCACCTCTGAAGATGCACCTCTACATGATGTTCTTACCTGCATAAGACACAGATTGCCACTAGAACATGCCATTAATTATCTTCGTACCAATCATGAATATTATTTCCATAGCCCACAACAAATGAAAAAACTCTTTAATGAATATACACAATCTATAAATAACACGCTTTACATATCCGAACGATGCCAAGTAAATCTACCCTTTGGACCCCAAGTACTACCGCAAACACAGCTGTCTTCTCAAATGAATTCAGATGACAGATTAAGCAAACTATGCCACACAACACTTGCACAGAAAATTGTGTCCGACAAAAACAAATACATTCTGACACTCGATCATGAGCTAAACATGATATCCGAATACAATTTAGCAAACTATTTCTTAGTAGTTTGGGACCTCATATGTTTCGCACGTAAAAACAATATTCTTTGTCAAGGTCGTGGTAGTGCAGCCAATTCTTTAGTTGCATACCTGCTAGGTATAACCCCTATAGATCCATTAGACACTGGACTAGTCTTTGAACGCTTCTTATCTAGAGAACGCTCAACCACTCCTGACATAGATATTGATTTTGCGGCCGATAGACGAGAGGAGGTTATACAGTACATATACAACAAATATGGTCCTGAGCAAGTGTCTATGGCATGTACTATTGTCACTTTCCGCGCACGTTCAGCACTACGAGATGTAGGATTAGCACTAGGATTTGAAAAAGATACATTGCAAAATGCTACTACCGTATTAGATGACCACTCCGCATCTTCCTTGCCGGAGTCAAAAAGCATACGTGCAATTCTCAAAGAGGATTTCTACTCTCCCAGGTGGCAAGAGCTACTGCGAATATCCGCCTTGCTTGAAGGCTTTCCCAGACACCTCGGCATACATAACGGAGGCATGATAGTTTCAAAACAGAAGCTGACTGATTATATGCCAATTGAACCAGCCAGCATGCAAGAACGAACAGTGGTTCAATGGGATAAAGATTCTTTAGAACTCATGAGCTGGATCAAATTAGATGTGCTCGGCATGCGCATGCTATCAGCAATCTCTGATGCATGTGCTCTAATAAATCCGTCACCAGAACTAGAGGAACTCAGATTTGATGATCCTGATGTATTTGATATGATTTGCCGCGGAGAGACAATTGGAGTATTCCAGATAGAGAGTCGGGCACAATCATCATTAATCCCTCGCTTCAAACCACGTTCGTTGGCAGACTTAACCATACAAGTAGCATTAATAAGACCTGGACCGTTACAATCCAACATGGTACACCCTTACCTACTAAGACGCGAAGGGAGAAATTCAATAACCTATCTACACCCACTACTAAAACCAGCACTAAAAGAAACCTTAGGTGTTATTCTTTTTCAAGAACAAGTACTTAAAATAGCTCGTGATCTAGCTGGATTCACTCCAGGAGAAGGAGAACTATTACGTAGAGCTCTAAGACACAAACACACTAAAGAACAAATAAAGCATTTCCATACAAGATTTATAGATGGAGCACAATCACGAGGAGTGAGCACTTTTATAGCCAATCAAATTTTTGATCAATTGAAATCTTTTGGAGGTTACTCGTTCTCAAAAGCACATGCAGCCGCATTTGCAGTTATTACATATTGGTCGGCATGGATACGATGTCATCACCCCACCGAATTCTTCATTGGTGTATTACGAAATCAACCAATGGGATTCTATCCAGAGCATGTTGTAATATCAGATGCCCGAAGAATAGGGGTGCGTTTCTTGCCAGTAGACTTAAGGTATTCTAAAGCTAGAAGCACCTTGCAATCCGGAAAAATACGTCTAGGTTTAAAAACCATACGCGGATTTGGCACGGAACACATCAATCTTCTTTTACAGGAACGCAAGCTCGCACCTTTTCAATCTTTACCCAATCTAATACAACGCATGAAATTCCCTAGGTCACTAATGGAATCAATTGTTTTATCTGGCGCATTAGATTACTTACATCCCAAACAACACCGTCGCCAAATACTATGGGAATTAACTGGCGCTTATCAAACTACCCCTAGATTGAATGATCTAAAACTGACTATATCTGGAGAACAGGTCGCATTGAAACCCATGACACCTGAACAGAAATTTGCATCCGAGTTCAATGCAACTCAAATAAGCATCGATAATCACCCTACTTATTTGTACAGAGATGCATTGTCTCATCACAAAACCATACTTGTTTCTCAACTGCACAGCATGAATAACGGACAAAAAGTAAAAGTGGGAGGAATAGTAGTAACACGACAAAGCCCACCTACTGCAAATGGAATTCGTTTTCTGGCCTTGGAAGATAGTAGTGGGATTATTAACGTGGTAATCCATGCTAATACATACGATTCATATCGCATAGAATATTACTCAAACTTTGTGGTAGTTCAAGGGAATTTACAGATTAAACATGGTGCTTTAAATTTGATAGCAATACATATAATATCTCTATAAATACCTAGTTACTCTTTGGCAAGATTCTTGCTTCCCTCATCTACATAGAATTAGGCAGACACAACTAACCATTATCTATTATTCGGTCATATTTGATATTATATGAGCAAGAAATTTACAATAATTGCACTAATCTTGAGTGCCCAATTTATAACATCATGCAACACAGACATACTTGTCATAAACACTCCTACGCCAA
>CAWWAV010000146.1:0-3610 GCA_963934935.1 uncultured Anaerolineales bacterium | reverse complement strand
CGCCTATTATATGACCTATTCCTATTGGAACCACGGTAAAATGCCATTATCCAGACTCCCCTTCATTTTTTTCATCCAATGACTGATCTACTGATGCATCTGCACCTTCATTACCTTCTGTCATTTCTTCTGATGTTTCAATTGATACAACTGGTTCAGCTACATTATTATCAGTATCAACCGGAAGCGACTTTTTATCAACTTGCACAGGCACATCCGATTTGATTATCAGAAACCGTAATATATTCTCGTTTAAACGCAGCTGTTGTTCTATTGCAGATGGACCAGATGGCAAAAGGCTTGCATACCAGGATATATAATATCCTTCTCTCTTTTTCTTTATCTGGTATGACAGCTTACGCTTACCTCTATCGTCTGTCAAAACAATTTCTCCTCCAGAAGAAGAAATCCAATCCTTAATAGTTTCTTTCATATCATGCAAGGACTTATCGTCCAGATCTGGACTTAATATGACCGCAATTTCGTAATTTTTCAATGTAAAATCACCTCTTTCCTCGGTATATACCCCCTTATTATCCTGGATGATAATAACTGGGAGCGGAAAGCGAGAAGTATCATGCTGCTCGCAGGACAACAGTCTACCACATCGATTAATTCTTGTAAATATAAATAAATTATGGAACCTAAGTCAAAATAAAAAATAACTTTTTTGTCAATATCCATCTGTAATCATTCATTGATATTTGTAGGTAGTGTCAAGTAGAATGTACTGCCTTGGCCCAGTTGACTCTCAAGCCATACTCGTCCACCATGACGTTCAGAAATTGATTTTACAAATGACAAACCCAAACCACTCCCTACCGCATCAGTATCTTGTTGACCATAAACACGATAAAACTTCTCGAAAAGTCTATCCTGATCAGCTCGTGATATACCAATCCCATCATCCGCTACGGATATTTCTACTTCAGACTTTAGCATCTGTACATTTACTTGTACTGTACCGCCAGAAGAAGAGTACTGGAGTGAATTGTCCAACAAATGCCTGATAGCTCTACGAAGCATACTTTTATCGCCTGAAATCACCTCGATACTATTTTCCACAGAACATACAAGCTGTATGCCTCTGGATACCGCAATTGGTTTAATTTCTTCTATCTGGTCCTGCACTATCTCTCCCATATCTAAATCTTGCATACTGTATCCTATATCAGATTCGATACGATGCAAATCAAGCACATCTTCAATCAAATTGCTCATCTGCTCAACTCCAGCTGCGATTTTTTCAGCAAATTCGCTTTGGCGATTGTTAAGCTTCCCAACCATTGGCAACATAGTAGAATAGCCTTGCATTAAAGCCAATGGGCCCTTTAAGTCATTGCTAACTGCTTCAATTGCATCTGTCTTTTGCTGATCTAGATTCTTAAATTCCGTTACATCTCGCAGTACAGCTAAACGCCCAATAATCGATCCATCCTGACGGACAATTGAAGATGTTGATCCAGAAAAAGTCCGACCATCTGGAAGCTTTATTTCATGGGATGATGTGCGTTCATCACTTGAATGAAGTGCTACAGCTAACTGCGGTTGATGAATAATTTCATTTATCCTCCTACCAACAATTTCCTTACCCTGCAAATCAAAAATGTCCTCCGCAGCTGGGTTCACTAGAACTAAACGCAGCCTGGGATCTGTAACAATAATAGCATCAGGAGTTGCCGTCAAAATAGCATCAAGTTGCTGCCGACCACCCTCGCTAGCTTCAAATAACCTAGAATTGGCTACAGCAATTGCAGCTTGACCAGCTAGAGTCATCAACAAATCTGATTCAGATCGAGAGAAAATGTGTGGGTTACTATAGCCCAACCATAGTACTCCAATGAGACTGGTTTCATGTTGTACCGGTAAAGCTATTATTGCCTGTAAAGAATGTTTGCCAGGCCTAATATCAAGAACTGCACGAGCACGCGATACGTTCTCTATAGCTATAATCTGACCGTCATTCTCGACCAATTCAAATATATTGTCATCAAAAACACTCATATCATCGGATGCAGAACCAGTCGAATACGTTTGCACATTACTATTATTGCCATTAAAAGACTTTAGTAGCAAACGTGCTCCGACAGCATCAGTTACACTCAGGGCACCATTTAATATTGGCGGAAGACATTCATCTAGCTGTAGACTGCCTGCCACAGCACGTGAAGCTTCTAATAAAATGTTGAGCTCATCAACCTGAGAACGCACACGAGTTCGCATACGTTCAAACGCCTCACCTAGTCTACCAACCTCATCCGGACCATCTATATCTACTGGATCAGCCAGATTACCCTCTGTAATCTTCTCAGTAGCAGCGGCTAATAATCCTAGCGGCAAAGTCATTCGACTGCTGATTGCCAACAAAAACACAATTCCTATCGCTCCTACAGCCAATAGTAAAAGCGTAAGCGGAGTTGATAATTTTGTAGTCTGCACTAATACTGAGGAAAAAGGTACCTCAATAACTATCTTCCAAGGATAGTCTTGAACAGGCAAATAATATATCAATCTTCTTAACCCATCGTCATCACGGTCACTATATGCCATCCCGTTATATGAGGATGTCCTAAGTATCTCGGCATTAAAATCGGGTTGCCACACGTTTTGCACCAAATTAGGGTCAGGATGATAAATAATACGGTCTTGACCATCGGTGATGAACCCTATACCTGAACCAACAAGTAAACCCTGCAAGCTTTTTATCGCAGGAATCATAAGAGGACTAGTAACTACATTAGCTCGACCAAGCAACACTCCAATCAATACATCAGTGTTTGGCTCAACAACTGGAGATACAAATGATACTAGTACAGGCGCATCTTTCTGGTTGGGGAATACAAGCTCATGACCTAATTGACGTTCTTGCAAACCATTTTGTACCGCAACAATCTCTCCGGCAGTTAATTCAAGCAAACTCACATCATTTTCAGGATATCCTGTCACCGGCCTACCATATGTGTCAAAGAATACTAATTGATTGAAATAAGGTATCGTACTAATGCCCTGTGACAAATGCTCTGTTCGATCTGTAGTGTCTTGTCCATATAAACTTGGGTCACTAGACAAATCCAATACTAATCTCTCACCAGTACGGATAAAAAATGGCACAGCATCCGCAGCATTTTTGGCATCACGTGTCATTTGATCAACGACTAATTCGGTGGCTGCATTTGATACGATTCGCGTATTCGCCCAAAAAAGTATAGCAATACCAAATATGGTCATTGGTAATAGTGCAAATAACAAACGCCGATTAAGATTTGTTGCGTAAGGCGGTATTCTGCGAGGAGTACGATTAAACCAGCGATAGGGAGCAATCCTACGAGCAAGTTCACCAACAATACCAGCAAAGAAAAGATTGCTAAATAATGAAGGTGCTCCACCTGCCCAGACAGCCGCAAGCAAATCTGGTTGAGCCAAACCCTTTGGACCAGTATCTAAGATTAGATAGGCAAGTTGCAGAGGCCATAGAAGAGAGGCCGCTACTAGGGCAGCCGGAAGCGGATTACGTGTGATCATAGGTAATTTCCCAATGTAATCCTGTCGCATCAAGAAAGTTACTATAGTTGCTACCATAGCCCATTCCAAAACAGTGAACAAGTACAAA
>CAWWAV010000145.1:0-3659 GCA_963934935.1 uncultured Anaerolineales bacterium | reverse complement strand
AGAGTGGCTGGTCTGGGATTAACGGTTACGGGCGGTCATATGGATCGAACAAAAGGAATGATACCGGGTATTCAAATGCCGGGTCCTAATGCTGTTGTTGATTCTCCCGATGAGGCTCGGAAGGCCGTACGAGAACAACTAAAGATGGGAGTTGACCTTATAAAGATAAATTCAGCCTTGCATGAGCATCTTAGACCTTTTGAATCCGGATACTTTTCTCCGGAAATGACATTGGAAATGATTGAGGCGATAGTGGAATTAGCCCATTGGGCGGGACGTCGAGTTGCCTCGCACTGTAATGGAGGTCAAGGTGCTAGGAATGCTATTGTTGCTGGGGTCGATTCTATCGAACATGGAGAATGGCTTACTGAAGAAGATTTAGATCTTATGGTAGAAAAAGGCACTTTTTGGGTACCAACTTTGATGGTTAGTACAGTTGGGTATGAGCGAAGATTTGAGGATGAGGATGGAAACTCGTCTGAATTTACGCGTAAGTTTCGCCAGGAAAATTACGAACATGCCTGGTCTACTTTTGAAATGGCTCTTTCTAAAGGTGTGAAAATAGCTGCGGGTACAGATGCTGCCATGCCTGGAGTTAGGCATGGTGATAATGCTCGGGAACTTGAATTGATGGTTGAAAGAGGAATGACACCTATGCAAGCTATTGTTGCTGCTACCAATACGAATGCTGAATTGTTTGATTGGGAATCAGATTTGGGCACGATTGAAACAGGAAAATTGGCAGATATAGTAATTGTTAGAGGCGATCCTTTGCAGGATATATCTGTATTACGTGATATATCGCTTATAGAGAGGGTTATAAAGGGTGGCGAAACTGTTGTGGTCAGACCTAAGTCAACATCATAATGAATTCACATTATGTCTGAAACAATAGTTATCAATGCTGGGGGAATAATACAAAACCCTGATGCAGAGTTGCTTGAAAATATAACCTTAGTTGCTAGTGATGGTGTGATTAAGTCTATAGGTCATACTGAATACGCATTAATGCCGGATGATATTACTAGGACTTATGATTTTCCGAATTCGTATTTGATGCCGGGACTTGTTGATACTCATGTTCACTTGATCATGCCTGGGGATGGACGACCACCAGACCAATTTGTTCAGCAGAACAATGATCTTGATTTGCTGTTGATGGCTCAACATAATGCTAAGATGGCAGTGCTGGGTGGTGTTACCACTCTTAGAGATGTAGGGTCTAGAGGACAGATTGCATTAACTCTACGGGATGCTATTCAAAATTGTTTAGCTATTGGCCCAAGGATATTAGCAAGTGGCTCTCCTATCACTATAACAGGAGGGCATTGTTATTATCTTGGTGGTGAAGCGGATGGCGTTGAACAAGTTAGAACTAAGGCGCGGGAAATATTGAAGCTAGGCGCTGATTTGGTTAAAGTTATGGGTAGTGGAGGTGGTACACCAAGAACGAATCCATGGCGCGCTAGTTTTGGAGTAGCTGAATTGCAAGTGGCTGTATTAGAAGCTCACAGACACAATGTCCATATAACTGTTCATGCTAGTTGTGCTGAGGCTACCAGGTTTGCATGTGAAGCAGGTGTTGATATGATAGAACATGCTGCCATGTGGACCATTTCTGATTCTGGACCTCATTATGAATTTGACACGGAATTAGTGGATGATATCCTCCAGAGAGGAATTTATGTAGGCCCTACGTTACAGGCATCGTATTGTGAAATACTACATTTGAATACACTTAAGGAACAAAGAGTGCTTACGCATTTGGAGCAAGATAGATTAGATCATAAAAGACGCTTGTTTGACAATACTATGGAGACTATGCGACGAATGAAAGCACATGGGGTGTTATTGGTTTCTGGTACAGATGCTGGATGGGATTACAATAGCTTTCTTGGAGGTGCTTATATAGATTTGGAACTTGCATCTGAGGTTGGCATGTCTAATCGAGAGATCATTGAATTTTCAACTCGACGTGCTGCTCAATCTGTTGGTTTGGGAGATCAAATAGGTGTGCTTGAACCTGGATATTCTGCTGATCTGCTGGTAGTATCTGGTAATCCAGCAAATGATATCAGTGTAATTCAATGTCCAGAAGCTGTGTTTTGTAGTGGCAAATTGCGAGTCCGCGATGGAAGTATTTATATGTCAGGTAATTTGGAATAGTAACAATCGACTGAATGTATTATACTGGCTTGGTTACCTGATCATAATATGAAGTAATATTCTGAGTGTATTTGTTATTTAAACTTATATTGGAATTAATATGGCAGCTTATGTAATTAGAAGGTTGTTCATCAGTATTCCCACGGTGTTTCTTGTAGTGACAGCGGTGTTTTTTGCTTTTCAAGTCATACCTGGAGATGCGGCTCGCATGTATGCAGGGGATCAGGCGTCAGTAGCTGCTGTGGAAGCTATAAGGGTTGAGCTAGGATTGGATCAGCCAGTAAGTGTTCAATATTTATCTTATCTCAAAAGACTTGTCTCCGGTGATTTAGGTATTTCGTTTATCACTCGTAGGCCTGTTACTGTAGAAATAGGGACTAGGTTCGCTAATACTGCTATTCTGGCTTTTGGAGCAATCATAGCGTCGACTTTACTTGGGATATTCATGGGTGTTGTGGCTGCGCTCAATAGAGGTAAATGGTTAGATTATTTTCTGAGTGTACTGGCTGTTGGTGGGATATCTATTCCAGTGTTTTGGTTAGGACTGTTACTTATGTTTCTCTTTAGCTTGAAATTGCATTGGCTTCCTACAGCTGGAAATGCTACTTGGCAGCATTATATAATGCCTACGTTCTGTCTATCAGTGTATTCTGTAGCATTTATTACTCGTATGGCACGATCGACTGTTCTCGACGTTTTGGGTAGTGATTATGTAAGGACAGCTGAGGCAAAAGGCTTGAGACCTAAAATTATCAACATTAGGCATGTAGTGCGCAATGCATTGATTCCATTGATTACCACTGTAGGTTTGCGGTTTGGATATATGTTAGGCGGTGCTGTTGTTACTGAGACGGTTTTTGCATGGCCTGGAGTAGGACGATTGCTTGTAATTGCGGTTACTCAGCGAGACATCCCTGTTGTACAGGGTATTCTCTTAGTGTTTGCTAGTGTGTTTCTGTTGGTGAACATTATTGTGGACGTATTGTATAGTGTAGCAGATCCGAGACTGTCATATTAGATAGAGATATGTAATGAACCTCAAATATTTTCTTCGCAACTATCCCACAACGTTTTTAGGTGCGGTTATAGTGTTAGTGTTTTTAGTGACAGCATTAGGTGCTGAACAGTTAGCTCCACATGATCCTAATTGGGTCACCCCAAGACACTCCGTCAGACCACCGGATAGTGAGTATATTTTTGGTGCTGATCATAATGGCAGAGACATATTAAGCCGTGTTATTTATGGTGCCAGAATATCATTATTGATATCAATGACTTCGGTTACTGTAGGTCTTATCGTTGGTGTTAGTTTAGGGGCCCTGGCTGGTTGGAATTCTAAATATGAGCTAGTAATTATGCGTCTAGTGGATATGATGCTCAGTTTTCCTGGACTAATCACAGCGTTAGCCATTGTTGCTATTCTTGGATCTGGCATAGAAAATGTTATAGCTGCCAATATGGCTTATCAAATTCCGATGTTTGCTAGATTAACG
>CAWWAV010000144.1:0-3669 GCA_963934935.1 uncultured Anaerolineales bacterium | reverse complement strand
ACTTGACCTATCGGTTCTATTGCCTTTCGAACGCGCTGTACTCTCCTGTCGGTATTTGTAAAAGTACCATCCTTTTCCGCCCATGAAGTTGCCGGTAAAAATACGTCGGCATATGCTCCTGACTCGTTTATAAACAAATCTTGAGCAACAAGAAATTCCAACTCTTCCATATGTTTTTTTGTCTTATTAAGATTGGGTTCAGTCATCATGGGATTCTCACCCATAATATATAGTGCTCTCACCCCATCTTCTCCAACACTGGACAATATTTCAGTTGTAGTGAGACCTTTATCAAGACTCAGGCTACCTGATTCCATATTCCATGCATCTTCCCATTTAGCTGCGTTCTCCTTTTGGTCTACTTCCATATATCCAGGATAATGATAGGGCATACATCCCATGTCAGAGGCACCCTGCACATTGTTTTGTCCTCGCAATGGATTAAGTCCAGTTCCTTCCCTACCAACATGGCCAGTTAGCAAGGCTAAATGAACCAAACCTAAAGCACTAGACGTACCATGTGCCAATTGAGAAATGCCCATACCCCAATATATTGCACCACGCTGAGCCTCAGCATACATACGAGCGGCCTTCACTATTAAATCCTGTTCCACACCTGATATGCTTTCAGCATATTCAGGAGTGAACTCCTGGACAGATTTCTTAAATTCGCTAAATCCCTCGGTACGATCTTCAACAAATTTTGTGTTTATCAATCCTTCACTAATAATTACATTTGCCATTGCAGTGAACACAGGAACATTTGTACCAGGTTTTAATGGTAGCCACAGATCCGCATAATCGCAAAGCTCAAGCTTACGTGGATCTATCACAATAAGTTTTGCGCCGTGTTTCTCAACGGCCGCTTTCATTTGCAAAGCAATAATAGGATGATTCTCCGGAGTGTTTGACCCTGTTACTATGAAACAGTCGCTTTTGATAACTTCAGCAGCTGTATTACTCATTGCTGCAGAGCCAATTGCCATTTGTAATGCCACTACTGATCCAGCATGACATAATCTAGTGCAGTGATCAACATTGTTTGTAAGGAACACAGATCTAAACAACTTTTGCAGCAAGTAATTGTCCTCATTGGAAGCTTTTGCACAACAGTAAACCGCTAGGGCATTTGCTCCGTCACGCTGATGTATCTTTACCAACCGCTTGGCTACATAATCAAGAGCTTCATCCCATGAAACCACTACCCATTCTTTAATATCAAATGCTTGCACACGCTTGCCAGCTTCTTGGGGTTCTTTTCGAATCATTGGTGAAGTAATTCGCCTGTCACTATAAATATAATCATAACCAAAGCGACCCTTCACACATAAATTACCTTGATTTACTACATTGTTAAAATCGGATGTCACGCGATAGATATAATCGTCTTTTATATGCAAATCTAATCCACACCCAACTCCGCAATATGGACAGGTTGTTGTCACCATCCTACTACCCTTTAAGACTGTCACATTATCCCCGCTGTCACTCACCAGTTTGATAAGGCCTTTCTTGTCTACGTTTCTTCTTTCGTCTCTTAGATTGTGTAAGCTTTATAATTTCATCCTGAGCATACCCATTTTCCAACAACCATTCACGTTTAGGCTTAAGTGCGCCAGTAGGACAAACACCCACGCACTGACCACAAAACACACAGGTAGATAAAGTCAACTCCTGATCATAAAAAGTACTAATACTAGTTTCGTGACCTCGTCCGCTAAAGTTAATAGCAAAAGCATATTGTGCATCATCTGCACATACCTGAACACAGCGCCAGCACAATATACACTGGGAGTAATCCCGGATAAACATAGGATTATCATCAATCACTTCACATTCACGCTCCCATCCTTCCGAAAACCGTTCCCTATCAGCCTTATAATCATTCAGTTGATCCTGTATTTCAGGAGCCTCGCATAAGTCCACAGCCGAATCTAACATTTCTAATATGGTTCTACGAGCACGTACAACACGTTCGCTAGCGGTACTTACTTTCATATCTGCTTGAGCCTTTGCAACACAAGACGCTGCTAAAACTCGTTGACCTTCAACCTCAACAACGCATAGACGGCATAAGCCGTATGAGGTACAGTGCTCGTGATAGCATATAGTTGGCACATCTGCACCACACTGGTTCGCTGCGTCAAGCAATGTAGCACCTTCAGGTACTGTTATTCGTTCACCGTCAATAGTTAAAGATATACTTTTGCTCATCTATAGAGTTCTAGTCCTCAATCAGATCTGGCCACTTATCCATTGCACTAATTACAGCAGTCGATGCTGTTTGCCCTAGTCCACACAACGATGCATCAGTCATCGTCCATCCTACGTCAAGTAACCGCTCCTTATCACCACTCTTTATCTGTCCTCGTACTACTCTCTGAAGTATTTCGTATTGCCTCTGTGTCCCCAACTGGCAAGGATAACATTTGCCACACGATTCATGTGCAAAGAAATATGCAAGCTCACTAAGAATTTTGGGTATATGCCGCAGTTCGTTGAAAACCATCAATACGCCCGAACCAAGAGGTAAATTTGCATCGCGCAGATCCTCGAATGTCAATGGTACATCCAGATCATCTATTGTAGCAAAAGCTCCAGCAGCGCCACCTACCAATATTGCTTGTAGACTGCCTCCTTTAACTCCACCAGCAAGATCCTCGATAATATGCCGAAGTGTGACTCCGAAAGGCACCTCGTAAAGACCTGGTCTCACAACATCACCCGAAAGACAGAATAGTTTTGGTCCTGGAGATTTTTCAGTACCATAACTTCTAAATACATCAGCTCCATCACGAATAATCATCGGTATGTTACACAAAGTTTCAACGTTGTTCACTACGGTAGGTTTGCCAAATAGGCCATGGGTAGTGGGAAATGGTGGTTTTATACGTGGGAATCCCCTTTTGCCTTCAATTGACTCAAACAAAGCTGTCTCCTCACCGCATATATAAGCTCCTGCACCAACCCGCACCTCAATATCAAAATTAAACCCTATATCACAAATATTATGACCTATAAATCCAGCACACCGCGCTTCATCAATAGCCTCTTTGATTACCTCAATAGATCGCGAATATTCTCCTCTAATGTAAAAATAACCCTTTTTAGCACCTATTGCATAGCCAGCAAGTATCATTCCCTCAAGCACCTGGTGTGGATTGTCTTCCATCAGTACCCGATCTTTAAAAGTCCCGGGTTCTGACTCGTCTGCATTACACACAACATATTTCGGCTGACTTTCTGCAACTAACGCACTCTCCCATTTGAATCCAGTGGGAAAAGCAGCCCCTCCTCGGCCCACCAAACCTGAGGCTTTAACTTCTTCTATAACATCAACAGGACTAAGTTCGGCGCATGCCTTCGATAATGCTAAGTACCCATCTCGCGCTTGATAAGTTTTTAAGTCAGTGACAGTCGATCCACCGCAGTCACGTGTCAAAACACGAATATCGCCGTCAATTATGCTGACTGGTGGCTTTGCATCTAACGCAAGCCACTCACTAGTTCTGTTTGCATCTAACGAAGCTATTGCTATATCACCCACCAATGCAGCTGGAGCCTGATCGCACAATCCTAAGCACGTAGTGCTTTCTATTGTCCATTCCCCATCCTCAGTCGTCTCATCTGGTTTAACTCCCAAATAGTCGCATGCATTGTCCAAAACTT
>CAWWAV010000143.1:0-3682 GCA_963934935.1 uncultured Anaerolineales bacterium | reverse complement strand
ATTGGAGACAAATCAAGTGCCAGCGCTCTTTCACTGGTAAGAGACACACATATGAGACCTCTTGCCTCCTTAGCCATAAAGTTCACTGCATCCGGAGTCACCAACTCAGAAGCCATCACAAGATCGCCCTCATTTTCACGATCTTCACTATCCACTACAATTATGAACTTTCCATTACGAATATCTTCTATGGCTTTTTCAATTTTGCTGTATGACATGGGCAGCACCCTCCACAAAACGTTCCACATATTTTCCTAGCATGTCCACCTCGAGATTTACAAGTTCACCCACATTCTTACTTGGAAGCACCACATGCTCTTGAGTGTATGAAATTAACATAAAATCAAATGCATTGGCAAAAACATTAACCACAGTTAAGCTAATACCGTCCACAGATATAAATCCTTTAGGAACAATGTACCTAAGGAGCTCTTCTTTAGCCTGAACTTTTATCCAAAGCGACTCATTTTCTGGGTTTATTTCTAGAATAACACCTGTGCCATCCACATGACCTTGAACAAAGTGTCCACCTATCCGACCATTAAACTGCATAGATCGTTCAAGGTTCACAAGGTCACCTTGTTTCAGATCACCTAAATTTGTACGACGTTGCGTCTCAGGTGCAATACCAACAACAAATGAACTTGTGGATACTTCAGTTACCGTAAGACAAGCTCCGTTTATCGCGATACTATCGCTGACATTCACATCATGAAGCACATGTTCGGCGTCCACAGACAATACCAGCCCATCATCTACTGTCCAAATCCGCCTCACAGTACCAATCTCTTCAACTAAACCAGTAAACATTCATCACTCACTACACGTGTATTGTATTAGTTATGCAAATCACTTACTACATCACCTTTTACTAGTATGTCATCACCTATATTCTCAGTGACTATATTGGATAGATGCAGTGCATCTGCAAGCCGACCTATCCCCGGTTCACCAACCGGTCCTGGCGCATCTTTCCCACCAATTATAATAGGAGCAAAGAAAGCACACACCTGATCCAGCAAACCATCTGCCACAAATGCGCCAAGGATTTCACTTCCACCTTCAACAAGCAAGGTGAGCATTTCCTCTTCACCAATCTTATTTAATAGTGACTTCAAGTTTACACGTCCATTAGCATCTTCAGGTAAATTCCATATTGTGACACCTTGTGACTCAAGCTGCTTGCAGTGACTACGTTTAGTTTGAGAAGTCGTTGCCAATACTGAATTTCCAGGAGTATCTGGATGATACACTCGTGCTTTTGGCGACACTCGACCTCGACTATCTACCACTATACGCAATGGATTACGTATATTTTTGTTATAATCTTGCAGCCTTGTAGTTAGACTAGGATTATCAGCCAGAACTGTACCTGCCCCTACTAGAATCGCGTCAGTAACGTTTCTAATGTGGTGGACACGCTGTCTTGATTGTTCACCAGTAATCCACTGTGATTCACCCATATTGGTTGCAAGTTTTCCATCAAGACTTACAGCGAATTTACCAGTAACCCAAGGTTGCCCACTGGCCACATATTTGAAAAATGGCTTATTTATTTCTGCGGCTGCAGATTGGCTAATACCAGTATGAACTGGTATACCAGCATCACGCAGACGAGCATGACCTTTACCATGTACATCTGGATTAGGGTCTTCAATAGAAGAATACACTTCTTTTACGCCGGCTGCAATTAATGCGTCTGCACAAGGAGCTGTACGACCATGATGAGCACAAGGTTCGAGAGTAACATACACGGTAGCACCTTGTGCAGATACACCAGCTTCTGCTAAGGCCACAATTTCAGCATGAGGACCCCCTGCTGGCCTTGTAAATCCTTCACCTACTATGTGACCATCTTTCACCAGTACTGCACCTACCATGGGATTTGGGCTCGTTCGTCCTTGTGCCTTCACTGCTAATCCAAGCGCATGCTCCATGTATTCTTCGTGTACTTTAGTCATAAAGTTTGTGATCCTGTAACATGCCTGAGATACTACAAAACATTGATGCTTTACTATATATACTTCCAAGCATTATAATGCACTTAGATATCCGAATGTATTATACATCCACTTCATGCAGACACTAGATAACTACAAAACATCGTATATATATCATTTATCAGTAGTTTGTTGACCTAATTTGTATATTGATAGCCAAAACAATGCATGATACTCCTTCAAGCAAACCTAATCCCACAATAGTACTTATAGCCAACCCAAACACATATAGAGGCAAGTCATTTGCACTTGCAGCTGACCGGCTCGACCTCCATATATTATGGGCAATAGACATTCCGGAGAAACTGGCTTCTGAATGGAACATGTCTTTGTCTGTTGACTTCAGTAATCACGATGAATCTGTCGCAACTATTGTTGACCTAGCGGACACCAATCACGTCATATCTATTTTGGCCATCGATGATTCTGCAACTCTAATCGCAGCAGATGCGTGCAAATTACTAGGTCTACCACACAATAGTCCCTCTGCCGCAATTGCTGCGCGCGACAAGTTTGTGATGCGCCAGAGCCTGCTATCTGGCAAAGTATTGTCTCCTAAATTCATGTCATTCCAGCACAATACAAAACCAGAAGAAATTACAAAACAAATTTCTTATCCCTGCGTATTAAAACCCCTATTACTCAATGGAAGTCGCGGAGTTATACGAGCAAACAACCCTGCCGAATTCAAAACAGCATGGTACCGTATACGCAATATTTTACGCAACTCTGTAGGCACCCAAATCATGGTAGAAGATTACATTCCTGGTAACGAAGTAGCCGTAGAAGCATTAATTAGCGACAAGGGCATTAAGATTCTAGCCATTTTTGACAAGCCAGACCCATTAATAGGTCCTTTCTTTGAAGAGACAATTTATGTTACTCCTTCACGACTACCGCAAGAAGATCAACTCGAAATAGAGAATACATTAATATCGGCGGCAAGAGCACTTGGGCTAAGGTTTGGTCCTATTCATGCTGAATTTCGTATCAACGAACGGGGTGTTTGGCCTATAGAAATAGCAGGAAGAACTATAGGAGGATTATGCTCCAATATTCTTAGTTTTGGATCCGGATTGTCGTTAGAGGAATTAGTTTTGCTGCAGGCAAACGGATCAAACATCGAGAAATTTGCTGCTGATGACCGTAGTAAGGGAGTCATGATGATACCTATTCCTAAACGTGGCATATTACGTAAAATTACTGGGATAGAACAAGCCGAGTCAATCGCCGCAATAGATAAAATAGAGATAACTGCAAAGTTGAACTACCCGTTAACTCCACTACCTGAAGGAGATGGGTATTTGGGTTTTATTTTTGCATATGGTGAGACACCTTCTGCGGTAGAAAATGCACTTAGGCAATCTCACTCTCTGTTACAATTTCAGATTGAATCTGAGATAATTCTGGAACAAGTAAAATGAACGAATTACTACTTTTGTCCTGGAGCACCCTTTCCCTGGGGAGCACCTTTACCACCTGCACCAGAATCGCCCTGCGGAGCACCTTTACCACCTACACCAGGAATACCTGCTCCCGTGCCTTGCCCTTCTGGAACCCACTCCTCTGGAACTTGAGCATCATCACCAAAGAAGAACTTCTCCATCTCATCCGCCAGAGTCTTAGTAGCTCCAGGATCAGCAAGGTTTAGCCCATAATGGTTAATAAGTAATGTGGAATGC
>CAWWAV010000142.1:0-3682 GCA_963934935.1 uncultured Anaerolineales bacterium | reverse complement strand
TGCCTGGTGTCTGTCAATAAGATCATCGTAATGTTTACTGAGAACATTCCCTGATTGACCAGTAGTGTGCATGAACAAACTATTGCTCCAATCACTCAAATCTACTATTTGTCGATAACTAGGTACATAAATTTGTTTGTATGGGTCTGAGAACTTGTACGGACCAACATTAACAGTATAGGATCCACCGCCATTTGCTATTTCTCGTTGAAACAACATGCGTAACGCTGCAACTTCACTGAATGGGTTGTGAGCATAAATAGTCTCATGTAATTCGCCCCATTTCCATTTATCTACATTCCTGCCCGTCGATAATAAAGGAATGTTACCTTTAAAGGAATCTTCTAAAAATTCGGTAGCACGATCCAAGGCAATCGTGGCAGCATCTAAGCAGTTTTCGTTAGGCACAGTAAGAACATCATCACACCATGGATTGTCCGGATCTTCCAAAATATTCACTAGAAAAGATGCGTGTTTCCGATCAGCAAACTGTTCATATATGTTACCGCGCAATTCATCCTCAAATATGACTATACCCAATTGATGAAACCATGTAGCATATATTGTTGCAGCTACACTATCTGCACCCATCTCAGCATCCCAAGTAATAACATGATCAAGAGCAGGTTGCGCAAGTTCTGATTTAGACTCTGATGATTCAACGGCTTGCAAGTAAGGAAGCAATTCTATCGCTTGCCTACTTGTCTGATCGGCCTGCATAGAAATCATATCTTCAATCGAGATCTTGCTGCCTCCGTCGGTGAACTGGAGAATTAACTCTTCAATACGATCTGCTCTATATCGGGGAGCCCAGTTGCTCGAAATAAAAAACGGATAACTATCTGGAACAACCTTATTATTGGCGGTAACTATATATCCACTCTCAGGATTATAAACCTGAGGTAATTGTTCGAACGGTATCCATCCTTCCCATTCGTATTCACTATTCCATCCTGGAACTGGAACAGTTCCATCGCCTTTTGATCTCACAGGTATACGACCAGGACCAATATAACCTATGTTTCCTTTCTGGTCTGCAAAGACCATGTTTTGACTAGGAGCTACATAATACTGCAAAGCATCAGTAAATTCATCCCAATCAGAAGCATAAGCCATTTTTACAAACGCGTCTGCGGTGGTATCTCCTGGATCCAGCGCGGTCCAACGCATTGCAAGCGGAGACCCTGCATTGTCAGACACATCACTAATTAGGGGGCCATGACGAGTACTTCTAGCAGCATATGCAATAGGTTCGTCCTCATCATCCTTAACAACAATCTCCTCTAATACTATAGTCATGTCGTCCCATTCCTGGTCAACCTCATATTGGTTTGGATTACTAGGGTTTATTCTCTCAATATACAAATCTTGTACATCTGGACCAAGATTTGTGAGGCCCCATGCTATGTGCTCGTTATGACCAATAGGAACTATTGGCATTCCCAACAAAGTTGCACCCGTAACGTGTAATAGGTTGCCCTGCAACTCGACCAAATACCAAACAGAAGGAATCTGAGCACCCAGGTGAGGATCATTTGCAAGCAAAGGCAGACCGCTTTCGGTCAGTTCACCAGATACTACCCAGCTGTTGCTGCCAACATCTCTGTCACCCATTCGAAACAGCTGCTGCATAGTTGAATCAACACCCAACAATTTTTCAGCTAAATCACCAGAAATAATAGTTGTTGCTTCTGATGGGTATCCAGGCACAAGTTCGTTTGCACGGTCTTTACCAACAGCAGACTGTAATAGTGCCCGTAGAAGTTCGTCTTCCCAATTGCCACCCAAATCCCACATCATCATTTTTGACCATACCAACGAATCGTATACTGTCCACGGTTCAGGAGTAAAACCTAACACCAAAAACTCAGGTGGTAGAGTATGACCCTCATCAATCCACATATTTACACCAGAGGCATAAGATTCCAAAGCAGCCTTCGTATCAACAGTAAGAAAATCCCAGGTCTGCACAGCGGCACGATAGGTGCCTAATGTCCTTAAGAACTTATCAATATCTAATGTGGCTTCTCCTAGCACTTCACTTAGACGACCTGATCCAATGCGTCGATTCATCTCTAACTGCCATAAGCGATCCTGTGCATGCACATATCCCAAAGCAAAATATGCATCAGCATCAGTGGAAGCAAATATATGTGGGACACCATCAGTATCTCGTACAATCTCTATTTGCCCATCAAGTCCTGACAATACTACGGTGCCTTCTGTTTTTGGCAGACTACTGCGTAAATATAAGTAACCTACTACAACCAACAATATAATCAAGCCTGTTGTTACGCCTACACGTTTTATTGCTATATTTTTCATATCTTTCAACCCTAATGTAGGTGCAGTATAAAGCTCACTATCATCATAGTCAAATCAGTATTGCAGTCACTGATAGCTTGACAATTAGCATCAATTTGAGATAATCGCCATACAACATAATATGTGGCTAAGACGGAGCCAAGTACGCCAGACGACTATTGACTGACAAAACCATAGTCTTAATAAGACAGAAATATTCTGGCGGAATTTCACTCTCGAGCCGCACTGGGGAACACTATGTAATTAAGATGCAACATGGCAATTATCCAGTGCCGCGTCCCACGCGTTAGCAGGGGAGAAAATCCGACAATCGGTAAATCAAGTGAGTCTTGGCAAAAAAGACTAAACAGGGTGGTACCGCGGGACTAATTTAGCCCCGTCCCTTTTTCTGGGGCGGGTTTTCTATTTTTAGTCCTTATAGCTGTATATAATGTTGTGGAGGTATATATGCTTAAATCATTAGATAATATTAAAACCATAGCTTTGTCTGAACTACAAAAAACAAGCGATACGGAAACATTGCGCCTGTGGTATTCGACACACCTAAGTAAAAGTAGCCAATTAGTCAAGTCATTGAGAAACCTCAGTAACGTGGCATCCAAAGATAGACCTACTATTGGCAAGCATGCTAATGACATCCGTAAAATTCTTGAGCAAGCATACGAAGACCGTACCAGTTACTTGAACAAATCTGTTGAATCGCCTGGCCACAAACAAATAGATTTGGACGTCACCTTACCAGGAAGATCTTTGAATCGCGGTCGCCTGCATATCGCTACTCAAACATTACGTAGAATTTATACCATATGGGCTGATATGGGTTTTCAAATCTACCGTTCCAGAGAAATAGAAACCGATGAACTCAACTTCGAGCTTTTGAATATACCACTCCATCATCCTGCCCGTGACATGTGGGACACCTTCCACACAAATAGTCCTGGCGTTATATTACGCACACACACATCTCCCGGTCAGATACACGCAATGCGAGCCAACGCACCCGATCCTATCAGAGTCATACTGCCAGGAATGTGTTACCGATACGAACAAATAACAGCGCGGTCTGAAATCCAATTTAACCAAGTAGAGGGTCTAGCAATCGGCACAAACATACATTTCACAGATCTCAAGGGTACTCTCTCTGATTTCGCACGACGTATGTTTGGAACATCAACACGCACACGCTTTCGAGCATCACATTTCCCATTCACTGAACCAAGCGCGGAAATGGATGTTGAATGTTTTTTGTGTTCTGGACAAGGATGTAGAGTTTGTAAGAAAACTGGATGGTTAGAAATTCTTGGGTGCGGAATGGTACACCCCGCAGTCCTAACTAACGGAGGTTACGAACCTAAGA
>CAWWAV010000141.1:0-3712 GCA_963934935.1 uncultured Anaerolineales bacterium | reverse complement strand
AGAATATCGCGCGTTGGGGATACGAGCTATACAGTAGGAGGGGGACAGCAATCTCTCAAGATAGTAGAAAAGTTCTTTATCAATCTGCAGCTGGCGATTTGGTTAATTTTCAGGGTTCTATGCAGAATTACGGTTACTATATTGCTAAGCGTATGTTTACCCTATCTGATTCTACTGAGATTACGGCTTATGGGCATCCAGGTGGAGGTGGTGGATACTCATCTTTGTTGCGATATTCTCCTGAATTAGATTTGTCTATTTCGATTTTGGCTAATTCAACTCTTTCGTTTCAAGGGAACTGCGGGGATTATGCTCCGCGTTCGTGCATTGCATCCGGGATATTTGATGTGTATTCTCAATAGTTGTTACTCAAAAAGATGCGCATAGGCATGTGCACGCTATCGTGAAATTGAGTCTCCCGTAATACTAAATCTCATTAGAGTGCCAGGTTTTACATTGTTGGTTTCG
Source organism: uncultured Anaerolineales bacterium (assembly GCA_963934935.1). Classification (GTDB taxonomy): domain Bacteria; phylum Chloroflexota; class Anaerolineae; order Anaerolineales; family UBA11657; genus UBA11657. The sequence goes on along the minus strand of CAWWAV010000141.1, from coordinate 3,244 downwards.
AACCAACCTAAGTTTACCTCGAGTGCATAACGTACTGCAACCGGACTGCGGTGTATTTTTGTTGTTTGCGGATGCATGTCGGCTATGTGGACTATTTGTCTGCTATCGTTGATAAAAGCCACCGATAGTGGAAGGTATGTATTTTTCATCCACATCGAGACTCGATAGGCTAAAGGGTATATAAATAACATGCCGTGACTTTGGCCAAGTTCCCGTCGATCCATAAGTCCCCGCATGTGTTCGGCGGGTGTTTTTGCTAGTTCTACCTGGATAGTATGACCGTCGACTGTTATTGATGTCTTTTCCATGTTAAATTAGGTATAGAATGTGGCTGAATCAGCAAGATCGCGTTGAGATAGGTTAACGGGTTAGTAAGATCAATGCAATAACTGAAAAACCTAAGCCTGAGAGTTTTGTTAGCGTGAGTGGCTCCTTGAAGATTAGGTAGGATAGTACAACCGGTATAACAACTTGTAGGCTTGTTATAGGGAAGATTATACTGCCTTCGCCACCCTTGGAAAGTGCAGTATATGCTGTGTAAAATGCTATACATCCTAGTGTGCCCCCAATAATACCTAATGTGACAGATAATCGAGTAAAACTCATTGGTTCTTTGGCGGTATTTTGAAGTATCAAAATCAGACCCAAATAGGGTATAGAGGTCATAAGTAGGTATGTGGGGAAAAGGATTTGATTTTCTGTAGCAATCTTATTGCTGAATGATGCCAGCCCGGCACAGGCCATTGAAATTGTAGCAAGTAGTATCGTGTTATTCATTCTGTCTCCATATGCAGTCGTCTGCAGTATTATCTATATCAGGTATAACTAACTCTATGTTATAAGGTGTTAGTTTTGACTTAAGTTTACTTATAGGTCGGCTACTGTACATTGCCTAATGTACTACGAATTGGCTAATAATGCCATTATCTGTTTCGATAAGCTGTCTTTTTTGTGATGGGGCAGTTGCGCATACAAGTAAACTGGGTAGACTAATACCTGTAGAGTATATAGATGCTTTGTTTGACTGCGTGGAATACGATGTTAGAATGGTTGATACTCACTAGGAATTGATAGGTGACAATATGGAATATCGATCTTTAGGTAGAACTGGAATTAAAGTCAGTAAATTGTGTTTGGGATGCCTTACTTTTGGTGCAGCTACTGAACCGGAAGACTCCTATGATATGGTAGATAGAGCTATTGATGCTGGAATTAATTTCTTAGACACGGCCAATCAATACAGCTTAGGAAAATCAGAGGAAGTGACTGGTGAGGCCTTAAAGAGAAATGGCAAAAGAAATCGTATTGTCCTGGCAACTAAGGTTTATAGAGTGATGTCAGAAGATGATCCTAATGCAGCTGGCGCTAGTAGAAGACACATCATTGAACAATGTGAAGCAAGTTTAAAAAGGTTGCAAACTGACTATATTGACCTATATCAAATTCATAGACCAAGCGTAGATGTGCCGATTGATGAGACATTGAGAGCCTTGGATGATCTGATTACTTCAGGCAAGGTGAGGTATATTGGTAGTACCACTTTTCCGGCTTGGAAGCTAGTCGAATCACTGTGGGCATCAAAAGAACATGGATTGAATAGATTTGTCTCGGAGCAACCACCATACAATTTGCTAGATAGACGAGTTGAACGCGAAGTTATCCCCATGGCGCAGACGTATGGATTTGGGATTATTCCATGGAGTCCGATTGCGGGCGGTCTGTTGACCGGAAAGTATCGTAAGGACAAAATGCCTGACCATGGACGCTATAACGATATGACGGGAAAGCCGTGGCTTGAGTCCACTTTCACTAGGGAAGCGCTTGATGCTGTCGAGAAGTTGATACCATTGGCAGAAGCTAAGTCATGTACACTGTCGCAGTTTGCGTTGGCATGGCTAATGAATAGGCCAGCTGTAACCAGTCCTATTATCGGTCCTCGCACTATGGAGCAGCTTGATGATAATATCCGGGCGCTAGACATTACGTTTGCACAGGATGAATTAGATGAAATAGATGCGGTAATACCGCCAGGAAGAATGATCTCACCATTTTATCGAGACGAGGGTTTTGGATCACATATATATCGTTGGTAGTCATCATTTTCCTTACAGCAGGAGTTTATGATCAAACGATGCTCAGATGTTGAACTAGAATCTATATTAACTGTAATAAATGATGCAGCACAGGCTTATTATGGAGTAATACCTCAAGACGCTTGGCAAGAACCCTATATGGCTAAAGATGAATTGAAAAGTGAAATTTGCGCTGGCGTACAGTTTTGGGGTTACTATGTCAAAGATTGTCTAGTCGGTGTTATGGGTATCCAGGACAAACAAGATGTTACGCTCATCAGACATGCTTATGTGTGTACTAGTGAGCGTCGTAATGGCGTAGGCACTAAGTTGCTAGAACACTTGGAGGAATGCTCTAAAAAGCCAATACTTATTGGAACGTGGGCGGACGCTACTTGGGCAATAGAGTTTTATAAGAAAAACGGATATAGACTTATTTTGGGCGATGAACGTGGTATGCTTTTGGATAAATATTGGACTGTGTCTATAGAACAAGCTAGGGCTTCGATAGTGTTGGCTAATGCGAAGTGGATAGGGAGTGATTGATGGACAAAATTGTAATGTATGGCACGACTTGGTGTAGTGACTGTACCCGTGCGAAACGTTTCTTTGAAAACAATGAAGTTGAGTACAAATGGGTTAATATTGATCAAGAAACTGAGTTTGTGGACTATGTGCTTGGTGTAAACGATGGGATGAGAATTGTTCCAACTATAGTTTTCGGGGATGGATCGATTTTGGCGGAGCCATCTGATCGGGATCTCGCTTTGAAATTGAATCTGAATGATATATGAGTTGGTTGAATCAGGCGATACAACGACTTCTGAGTGGCTTGAATGACAAGGTCTCGAGTGATGACTCTAGTAAAGAGTTAGTCCAATCAGAAATAGATACTAGTAGGGTCGGTGACTCTGCTGAAGATGACTTGGATCTCATCAAAAATGTTGACCGTGTGGCGCCATTCTTAGAGACTAGTCAAGATGAATGACTAGATTACACAATGACTTAACGGAGTTTACTGATGAATAAAAATATTAGAAGTGATGCTGATTTACGGGAACAGCTAACGTCTGAGCAATATCGAGTAACCCAAGGATGTGGCACAGAAGCACCGTTTAGTGGCGAATACTACTATTGTGACGATGATGGTATATACAAATGTGTTTGTTGCG
>CAWWAV010000140.1:0-3719 GCA_963934935.1 uncultured Anaerolineales bacterium | reverse complement strand
AAATGTGAATGCTGGGTGGTCCGCACGTAATTTTGGTATGGAAAGATCTTCGGGAGATTGGATAACTTTTCAGGATGCTGATGATGCATCTTTACTTAATCGGCTTGATGTACAACATGATTTTGCTACAAGGTATAACTCTTCACATGTGTGTATTGATTGGCAAAAATATGATCCTGAACATTTAGGAAAGTATCTTGACATGGATGCAATATTAACTGATTGTACTGAGGAACATATTGTTAATAATTCAGTCCAAATACTCGATATTGCTAGAAGGTGCAAGGGCATAATTCCATCTTATTTTGGTTGGATGCATAACCATGTGCCACACAGTGTTCGAACATTACGTTTCATTAATAGACTGTTCTTTGGTGATATTAACACTCCTTATCCAGGTGCTGGTAACAGCCCCATGATTAAAGCAGAAGTTTCTAGAAATATATCTTTTCGTCCTCTTACAAAGCGTGTTTGGCCCTCGAGACGGGGTCGTGGGGCTGATCGCGATTTCAACTTTAATGTTGCTGAACTCGTAGGTGATAGCATATCGGTTGATCTACCCTTATATTTGTGGAGACAGGAAGGTGACAATAATAGTGCTTATATGAGTCCGCAATATAGACCAGTAGAATCTAAGGGAGTATGAGTTTTGGCAGTAAATTGCTTTTTTTTGTTTAGGCGTGATCGGGCACATCAGTTGCAAAAATGGATGCAAGGAGAAGGCCCAGTTGATTTTTTGTATGGTTTCCCATTGTTGGAAAATGACAAGATCGTAGGTGATTTTGGAGAAGGTGATGATCAGTCAAATGACTGGAGAAGGCGTTTATGTTATCCTTTTGAAAGCATAATTAGCCGGACAGTTGGCATAGGATTTTCACTTCATATAGCGTTTATTCACTGGAGCAAGATAGTAAAATCTGATGTAGTTGTTTCCACTGTTGATACATGTGGATTGCCACTCGCACTACTCAAATGGCTGAAACTTCTAAAAACACCAGTTATTTACATAAGTCAGGGTTTAGCTCATCGTTTGCATTCTAGAAGAGGCTCATTAATTGGTAGGGTCACCAAATATATATATTCTCGATTTCTACAATCAATTGAAAGGGTGTTAGTGTTGGGTGAAGGTGCTGCATTTCCCGTAATAGAAGAACTGGATATACATTCTGGCGATGTGTTTGTTCTGCAATTTGGAGTGGATGATCAGTTTTGGACACCTTCTCCAGTCAAGCATCATGATGAGTATATTCTTAGTGTTGGTACTGATGCTGCACGGGATTATCCTACTTTACTGGATGCAATTGACAATCAATTTGTGAGAATTATCTCCAGACAAACAATTCCTGATAATCTATTGACCCCAAACGTGCAGATAAGTACCAATCATTCCTTTTTAGAGCTAAGAAACATTTATCGTGGCGCACGTTTTGTGGTGATACCACTCCATGATGTTGATCAGCCTTCTGGACAAAGTGTGGCTCTACAAGCAATGGCTTGTGGGCGTGCCGTAATTATTACTCGTACACAAGGTCTTTGGGAACCTCAGTATATGCGTCATAAGGAGACATGTTATCTTGTAAATCCAGGAGACACACATCATTTAAGGAAGATGATACATCACTTGTGCTCTAATCCAGAAGAGGCTGAAGAAGTGGGCGATAATGCACGTCAATTAGTTGAGAGTCGTTATAATGTCCGCTCTCTTGCCAGTGATTTGCAGCGACACATTATAGAACTGGCAGGTGGCTGAACTATATTTATCTACCAATATATCAAATGCAAGAGAACAAACGGATTTAGTTGTAGAATTTGCTTCTAGCATCTAATTTTTTCGTAATGTTGAACAATATATTTGGGACCTTTTCAAAATTGTTACCTAGTGTTTCTGTATTTCATGATTTTCATCCTCCTCCTTATGGAGGTGGCAATCAATTCATGCTAGCTTTAACTGCAGAATTGGAGCGGAATGGATATAAGATCGAACGAAATAAGCTGTCAGGTTCCACAGAGGTTTGTCTGTTCAATAGTTTCAATTTTGACTCACGAAAATTGCTGACTAGTAGAAACCTTGACAACACTCTGATGATTCACAGAGTTGATGGTCCGATCGATAAATATCGAGGTGATGAGCGAGGTGTGGATAGCGAAATTTGGCAAATCAATCAAAGTATAGCTAATGCTACTATTTTCCAATCGCAATACAGTCTGGATGCTCACGTCGAATTGGGTATGCAATTTCGGCGGCCAACGGTGATCAAGAATTCAGTGGACTCAACAATATTTTATCCGTCGAAAAAAGATTTTTCTAATAGATCGGGTAAGATAAAATTAATTTCAACTAGTTGGTCTGACAATATAAATAAAGGTGCATCAGTATACCGATGGTTGGAACAAAATTTAGATTGGGATCGATTCGACTATACTTTTGTGGGTAGATCACCGATTAAGTTTAAGCACATCACTATGATATCTCCCGTGGATTCTATCAATCTTGCAGATATATTACGAGAGCATGATATTTTCGTTACTGCGAGTGTACATGATCCATGCTCAAACGCACTGATAGAAGCATTGTCTTGTGGATTGCCTGTAATCGGTGCACGAAGTGGGGGGCATCCCGAGTTGATAGGTGAGGCAGGATATTTATTTGATGATAAGAAGGACATACTCGGTTTAATTGACAATTTAGTTGATAATTACCAACAAGCACAAAATTCTATCAAGGTGCCAACTTTGTCAGAGGTCGGACATGCGTATATGAGAGTAATGGGTTTGAAAACATTGAATGATAATTGAGCTTGCATAATTGTCACTGGTGCCGTCATCAATTAGTCAACTGGAAACATACTTGAAATTCAATCTAAACATACTCAAAGCATTTTTGCGTAAGATATATGGTGTTAGCCATAAAATGGAGCCTATGCTGTATCGTAGCGAGTTATTTTCAGAGCTTACGTCACTTGTGGGAAATGATTGTTTTGAAAGTGGTAGGTTTCTTGAGATTGGACCGAAGGATGGATTAGATAGTCATAGGTTGGCAACGCTTAAGCCAGAAGAATTGGTGTTAGTTGATCTACCTGAGAAACGTTATTCAATAGAAAGATGGCTTCACAAAATTGTGTGCCCATACAAATTTGTTGAGGCCAACATTATGTACATGTCCAGGCAAGATTTTGTGTCTTTGGGTAAATTTGATCTTGTCTGGTGTACTGGAGTGCTTTATCACAATGCGGAGCAGCTGCGGTTTCTTAGAAAGCTATATAATTTGTTAAGTCCAGGTGGATACTTGGTTCTTGAGAGTGCTACTCTTAGAGATTCGCGTCATCTTAGAAGCGGTAACTTCATACAGATTCATTATCCTGATACTTACAATGATACTGGTACGATCACACATTTGCCAACCCGTGGCGCTATTAAGGCCTGGCTTAACATGGTTGGTTTCAAGGATATATATGACTCGCATTGTTATAGAGCATCAGACAGAAGGCTATCTCAGCACAGATATGCTTGTGTTTGCCAACGGCCTATGACAGATAGTGCAGGTACTTATTACGCTAAATCAGGCTGTAATCCTACCTATATACTTGGCGAAAGCACCTAAAATATAAACATTGTACACACCACATATATTGTTAAAATGATGGACGCTATACCTAAAGTTGTCAAATATATAGCTATAGGTTTTTTTCTCATGAACTTAATTGGACTTGATAGGAGTC
>CAWWAV010000139.1:0-3753 GCA_963934935.1 uncultured Anaerolineales bacterium | reverse complement strand
TTAGTCAATGGCTGATTAATAATTGGGACATTTATTGGAGGATGCCCTATTTTCTCTCCAGGTAAAAACACATTAGGAGCAATAGTTGGTAATGGACCAAACTGTAAATATGCTCCCAAAATAATACAAGCTAAAACAATCCAGCGCTTTACACCAAACCGCTTTTGATTAAGTGATTCTGTCGTCACTATTAAACTCCTCGTCCTCTTCTATTTCTGACACTGTGTTACCAGATAATCCACGCGTAGATCTCAAAGCCAAACGAATTGTTAGATACAACACAATTGGCACACTGAGCAGCAACAATCCTATGGTGAACCAAGAATTACCATCACCCACGCGGGCATCGAGCCACCTTCCAGTTATAGTAGCCAAACCGATAAATAGTATGGCCAGACAGCCAACTTGTCCGGTGACTGATAGCAGTGTTACCTGCCATACTTTCTGGGGATCGCTACTTTTCAGAACCTATTTTCTCCCCAATTTCGGACGTTTGCGCATTATATCACAAGCCAAACTGAGCGTCAAAACAAATCCTGAGCTGCCTTCATAGCCCAATTAAACCATGGGGATGAGGCTGTTCCTATCAATATGATACCTAACGTCAAAACCACAAGAGCTAATTTGCATATAGCCGGAATATCGATAGATCCTGCTCCATCTGGAGCTGGACTAACATAAACAACCTTCAGCACAACCAGGTAGTAATATAATCCCACTATTGCGTTCAAGACACCAATGAATGCTAACCAAATCATATCTGCTTTTACCGCAGCAGCAAAAACGTAGAACTTTGCAAAAAATCCGGCCAGCGGAGGCATGCCAGCTAGAGAAAGAAAAGCTACTAACATTGCCAAAGCCAGATATGGAGAGCGACGACTCATACCAGCATATTGTTGAATATCATCAGTACCAGCAGTATGAGCAAAAACGATGACTACACCAAAAGCAGCTAAGTTAGTAACCACATAAGCAATCAAGTAGAAAATAGCAGATGCAACACCTAATTCAGAGTAAGCAACAAAAGCAACCAATGCATAACCAGCATGAGCCACAGATGAATATGCTAGTAGACGCTTAATGTTAGTTTGAGCAAGAGCCACTAAATTGCCAAAGGTCATAGTGACCGCAGCTAAACCTGCCATAGCAGGTAACCAATACTCACTAGCAGCCAGTCCATAAATAAAAACGCGCAGCAACACTGCAAAACCAGCAGTCTTAGAGGCTGTGGATATAAAACCGGTGACTGGACTAGGAGCACCTTCATACACATCAGGCGCCCAAAAATGAAAAGGTACCATAGCAATCTTAAAACCCACACCTACCAAAATCAACACTACAATTGCACATATAGCTGATATAGATACGTTACCAGACGCCAAAATAGGTGCGATAGCGCCAAGATTAGTTTCGCCAGTAAATCCATACAGTAGACTAAAACCATAAAGCATGACTGCAGAGGTAGCGGCCCCAAAAAGAAAATATTTTAGTCCAGCCTCTGCAGAACGATCATCTGTACGGACATAACCTGCTAACAAATACCCTGCTATACCAGTTGTTTCAATAGCCAAATATAGCATGATGAGATCTGATGCTGAAGCCATGAAACACATCCCAATCACAGCACCGAGCATTATGGCGTAATAGTCCCCTCGGTGTGCCACTCCCTTAGAGGCTATACTGAACATTGCCGTAATCCCACCAGCAAAAATAAACACTAAGCGGAATACAAATGCAAGCATATCATCACGTACCATTCCGCCCCATATCAAATCACCACTAGGTTGCGAATACATTAATGCAGCCAATATGATCAGTAGACTTCCGACTGCTGTCGTAACAGCCAGCAGATGCTTACGACTATCTCTAAGTAGAATATCCATCGTCAAAACAACACCAGCAAGCACTACCAACCCCACTTCTGGCAAAAGTGCAAGTACAGACGATATCTGATAGCTAGATATACCCACTCAGATTCCTCCTATCACTGCCATGACATTTTCTGCTCCGCTAGAAATAAGAGGAGCCATCCACCCGGGGAAAACACCTAATAATACAAGTACCGCAGCTAACAATACAATAGCAATCTTATCTTTACCACTTGAAGGTGTGATATGACCTTCGAATTCTTCTGGCATCTTACCAAAAAATACTTGCTGAACTACTCGCAAAATGTAAGAGGCTGTGATTGCTATAGCTATAACCGAAATCATTACAATCCATGTGTAATAAGGAGCTATGAAATAACCACTAGAGATTGTTCCTGCACTCCAGAGACCAAGCATGATAGGTAACTCTGCGACAAATCCAGAGAAGCCAGGCATACCCATTGAAACAAACCCTCCAATAATGAAGGCAACAGTAACCCATGGCAATTTACCCACAAAACCTCCTAATGAAGGGATATCCCTTGTGTGAGCTCTATCATATACGACTCCAACACATGCAAAGAATAAAGCTGTCATTACTCCATGAGAAAACATTTGCAAGCCAGCCCCAGTAATACCTTGGGGGTTTAATGTAGCTACTCCTAATGTCACTAATCCCATATGTGATACTGAAGAATAGCCAATAACATATTTTAAGTCGCGCTGCTTCATAGCAACAAATGCTCCATAAACCACATTTGTAAGAGCAAGAAAAACTATCAATGGCAACCAGAATCGTGCTCCATCAGGCAATAACATTACACCTACTCTTAGAGCTGCAAATGCACCTAACTTCATTAACACACCAGCATGAAACATGGATACAGCAGTTGGTGCTGCCACATGACCAACTGGGCTCCAATTGTGAAACGGAAAAATTCCAGCAAGCACAGCAAAGCCAAAAAATACAAACGGAAACCAAAACTTCTGAAATTGTAGAGAAAATTCAACTTCCTGTAGAGATATCATGTTGAAAGTTTCCAATCCAGACACAAAATACATCGCCAACATGCCTACAAGAGCCAATACAGAGCCAATAAACAAATAGAGTGTCAATTTCATAGCTGCATACTCACGCGTAACCTTCCAACCCCAAATTGCAATTAACAAATACATTGGGAACACAGCTATTTCATAAAAGAAAAACAAGTGAAACAAATCCAGAGCTACAAACACACCAAATACACCGGTTGCAAGAAGAAACAGAAATGCGAAAAATTCGCGAGGTCTGTCATCAATACCCCATGATATCAACACGCCAGTAAAAATGACCATGCCGGTTAATAAAACCATAGGCAAGCTTATTCCATCCACACCTACATAATAAGAAATACCCAAACTTTCAACCCAATTATATTTTTCTACAAACTGATAACCGGCTGTCTCCATATCATAACTAAAGTAAGCAATGATAGTGAGCGCAAAAGTAATACTTGCAGCAAACAGAGCAGTCAATCTAATTTCTTTTTTCTTATCCTCAGGAAACAAAAACAATATCAAACTAAACGTTACAGGAGTAAGTGTTATAACTGATAAAATAGGAAAACCCATGCACATCACCCAATAAGTGTCGTTACTGTCTCGTTAATCATAAATGTTATCCACCATGGCCAAATTCCAATTATTAGCATAAGAACTATTAGTGGCGCAACAACTATTTTTTCGCGCGTGCTAATTTCCATATTGTGATCAGACCATTCTGTATTGACTGGACCGTGCAATACTTGTCGAATTGCTTTCAATATGTATGCTCCAGTAAAAAACAAGCCAATCATGCTAAGAGCAGTCATAGTAGAAAAAACTGGCCATGAGCCTCTTACAATCG
>CAWWAV010000138.1:0-3754 GCA_963934935.1 uncultured Anaerolineales bacterium | reverse complement strand
ATAAAGGTGAGATTTTAGGTCTCGTCGGCGAATCCGGTTGTGGGAAAAGTGTGACATCATTGACTACAATGCAGCTTGTCGGTCCTCCTGGTAAAACCATAGAAGGTGAGATTTTTTTTAGAGGTAAAGATTTGCGAAAACTTACCGAGGATGAAATGACGGATATCCGTGGTAATGATATGGCAATGATTTTCCAGGAGCCTGGTACTGCACTCAATCCAGTTCAGAAGGTTGGTGCTCAAATTGCGGAAGTAGTGCAGCGTCATTTAGATCTTAAAAAAGATGAGGCCTGGAAACGAGCAGTGGAGTTGTTAGAAGATGTCAAAATTCCGGATGCTGATCAGAGAGCACATGCATATCCACATGAGCTGTCGGGTGGAATGGCACAAAGAGTTATGATTGCGATGGCATTAGCATGTGATCCCGTACTATTAATTGCTGATGAACCAACAACTGCATTGGATGTGACTATTCAGGCGCAAATCCTTGCTCTCGTGAGTGATTTAAGAGATAGAAGCCAGACGGCAGTTTTGTTAATTACTCATGATTTGGGCATAGTTGCTGACAGTTGTGACAGGGTTGCGGTGATGTATGCGGGAAAGGTAGTTGAGCAGTCGAATACAGACGATATATTTCACAATGCGAAGCATCCTTATACCATGGGTTTACTCAAATCTATTCCGGTCATTGGCGAGCGTACGGACAGATTGGATGTGATTCCTGGTGTAGTTCCAAGTTTGATCGATTTGCCACCAGGATGCAAGTTTGCGCCGCGATGTGGGCAGCGTGTTGAACATGATATGAGTATATGTACTAAGGTTGACCCGGAATTGAAAACGGTTCCAAATGAAGATGGACACCTAGTACGTTGTTGGCTATATCATGATTACGACGGTCATGAAGCACCTTATTGAATTAGACTTTACATATAGTAGGATCAATCAGGTAATTTTATGAATACAGAGAATCCCCAGATGTCTAAGTCTTTAGTAAAAGTCAGAAATGTTACTAAGTATTTTCCGGTACGAGCTGGTGTGTTCCGGCAAACGGTAGGTTTTGTAAAAGCTGTTGATGGCGTGGATCTAGATGTCTTTTATGGTGAAACGCTAGGTTTAGTGGGGGAGTCTGGATGTGGTAAATCGACCTTGGGTCGAGCCATGATGTATCTCGACCCACCAACTAGTGGATCTATAGATTACGATGGTGATCCCATTGCAGACATGAATAAGGAAGAGCGTAAAATATTACGCAGAAAAATACAGATAATGTTCCAAGATCCTTTTTCATCACTTAATCCGAGAATGCCAATAGGCGAAACCATATCTGAGGGGTTGATCGTGCATAAGATTGCTGGGGTTAAGGATCGTAAAGGACTGGTTGTAGATATGCTTCAGAAAGTGGGTTTGCATGAGAATCATATTATAAGATACCCTCATGAGTTTTCAGGAGGTCAACGTCAGAGAATAGGTATAGCTCGAGCATTGGTTACTGACCCATCATTTTTAGTGTGCGATGAGCCAGTATCTGCTCTTGATGTTTCAATACAGTCTCAAATACTCAATTTGCTAACTGAATTGAAAGAAGAGTTTAACCTCACCTATCTGTTCATTTCACATGACTTAAGTGTGGTTGAACATATCTCTGATCGTGTTGCTGTTATGTATTTGGGTAAAATAGTTGAAATTGGGGATCGTAAGGATATTTTTGAGAATCCTCGGCATCCATATACTCAAGCATTGATATCTGCAGCTCCTATAGCAGATCCTCGCAAGAAGCGTGAAGCAATATTATTAGAAGGGGACGTTCCCAGCCCGATTGATCCTCCTAGTGGATGCAGCTTTCATCCTAGGTGTCCGATTGCGGAAGAGATATGTGAGCAAGTTACTCCTAAATTGATCACCATAGATGGAATGACAGGACAACGGGCTGCATGTCATATGGTTCCGGGAGTAGAAGCTGGAGCTGAATTATAGATAAATCTTAGTAGTGCCTCGATCTATTTCATTTCATAAATATAATTTTGATTAACAGGTTGGAGAATGTTGGTGTTTTGGTATATTTGGCTTGGTTTTTATCGTATGGTATTGGTATGTTGAGGAGGTTAGTATGAGGTTATGTACATATTTGGATGGAATCTCAACCCAATCAGGGGTCATTCTTGGTGATAGAGTGTATCCGTTGGGTGAAGCTAGCATAAAAGATTTGATACTAAAATATGATGTTGCGGATTTGAATCGTATAGTATCTGATGATAACGAAGAACTAATTGATTTGAAGGATGTTGAACTTACCAACCCTTATCTTGATCCGCCAAAGATATGGGGAATAGGATTGAATTATCGTGAACATGCAAAGGATCTAGATGAGAATTCACCTGATGAAGAGCCTGCTAGCTTCATGAAGCCTACTACAACTATTGTTGCACCTGGTAGTCCAATTATGTTACCTGTTCAAAGCGATCGTGTGACAGGAGAGGCTGAATTGGGGGTGATTATAGGCAAACGCTGTAAGGACGTGTCATTGGCACAGGCTTCGGAAGTAATTTTTGGCTATACAACAATTATTGATATGACTGCTGAAGATATTCTTCGGCGCAACCCAAGGTTCCTGACGCGATCCAAGAGTTTTGATACATTCTTCAGTTTTGGTCCCGTAGTCGTAACTGCTGACGAAATAGATGATATATCAGCAGTTACAGTGAGAACAATCTTAAATGGTGAAGTAGGTGCGGAGAACATAGTAGCAAACATGACCTTTGGTCCACTGGAGCTGGTTTCATTCCATAGTCATGTGATGACACTCGAACCGGGGGATATTATTTCTACAGGTACACCAGGAGCGTTAAAGCTCAGTGATGGAGACCAAATTGGGTGTACTGTTGAAGGTGTTGGCAGCTTATACAATCCAGTTGTTGACAAATCTGAAGTATAAGGGGTTATCAAAAACCCGTAGCGAGCAACGCTCGCTACGGGTAAAGCATCTTACTATACTTATATAGGTTTAGACAAATTAGGTTGTAATAAGGCTCTACACCTTCTGTCCAAATGCATTACTGAGTCCAAAAACAAATATTGGCCACAGAACAACTCCGCCTAAAATGAATATTGGGGCCCATAAAGTGGCAGGTATCAAGCCGAACAATGATAGGGCTTGAGCCACAATTATGAGAAAGGCAGCGCCTCTGGCTGACATAGAGGCCCAAGAAGGCAACAAACTCTCCCCATCAGAACTTACGACTGTGAGAGCCCACAATGCATAAAGTATGAAAATGACAAAGTTGCCTGTTCCAGCAATTGCGGAAACCTGAGATGCGCTAAGTGTTGGGTCAAAGACTGAATTGGAATTTGCTGTTGGAGCTAGCGAATAGACTAATTGCATGGTTGCGCCAATAAATACTATTGAACTAATTATTCGTAGGTTGGGTTTGTCATCAGCGCCAAAAAGCTTCATACACAGACCGATTGTAAAAACGTGACCAATCCCTTGGAAAAATCCTACTATATTGTTGATAGGGCCCCATTGAGGATGAAATCCGGAGAATCCGGGACCAATAAGGACGGCTCCAATAATGAAGCTGACCACAGTTGTTATCGCAGCTAATATGGCCATGTTTTTGCCTAATTGAGCTTCTGCTGAAGTTATCATTTGCAAGTCTCCTCCTAGGATTTGTAGTGCACGGTTTATATCTAGATATTATATGATGGCTGCACTAATAGCACAAAATTGTGAAGATTAAAGTTGTGACAGGGTATAT
>CAWWAV010000137.1:0-3759 GCA_963934935.1 uncultured Anaerolineales bacterium | reverse complement strand
CAGCAAGTGGATTGTCACCCCCAATCCATCTGCCATTCTTTGTTATTCCAATTAGACTGACTGAATACTTCTCTCGGTCAATTGCCTGGAGTACGGATCGTGCAGACCGCAAAGATACCTCATGCTCTCCTGATCTACCACCAAATAATATGCCTATGCGCATCTTTGTTATACTCATATCAGAAAATTACGACTTTATAGCCATTCACCTATTAATTGTATTTCTAACTCCAAATCAACATCGAACAATTTGCTGACAGTACTACGAGCTTTGTTAATCAAGCCTAACACCTCTATAGCACTAGCTCCTCCTAGATTAACGAAAAAATTAGCATGCACCCTAGAAATCTCCGCTTTCCCGAAGCGGAAACCTTTCAAGCCAGCAGCTTCAATTAATCGGCCAGCATAATCTCCAGGAGGATTCTTAAACATAGACCCAATGCTTGCACCTGGCGGTTGAGTTTCACGTCTATGTTGGACAAACCGTGATGCTCGTGATCTAAGTGTATCAATATCAACTTGGTCAAGTACAAACTCAGCTCGCAACATTACTAAATCATCCTCATTAATTTTCAGATTACTAGAACGATAACTTAAACCTAGTTCAGGCAATGACCAACTCTTTGTGCCTTTCCCGCGTTGCAAGATATCGGCCAAAAGAATGTTAGTCGATATGTCACTACCATGCGCACCTGCATTACCTACTACTGCTCCCCCTACAGTTCCAGGCACGGAAACTGCCCATTCAAGTCCGCCTGCACCACGATTTATACACATTCGAGCTAATGATGCCAACATGGTACCGGATCCCACATTCACATGAATGTGGCTTTGTTCATCTTCAAACACAACACTCCTGGCTAAATTGTGAACCACCAATCCTCGCACTCCTTGATCTGAGACAAGTAAATTCGAACCAGATCCAAACACAAGCACGGGTACTCCGGCTCCCCAACCTATCTGAACTGCAGTGGAAAGTTCATCTACCGATCTAGCCTGTACAAAATAATCAGCTGGTCCTCCTATTCGCGCAGACGTATATGGTGCCATTGACTCATTTTTTCTAAGTTTCTCTCCCAATTCCGCAAAAGGCATATCTACAGCATCACTTCTCTGAGAACCTCTTAAACAGAGCATATTTAGAACCTGTTCACCAACCTTGTAACCATCACCCGCACTCATGGTAACGAGCACATCCCCCGAACTAATTTCTGAAGCAATAAATCTGGCTGCTTCATCATGATCTCCAACATAATGAGCATCTGAGTGATCCATCAATTCGAGAATATGTTTTGATGAAATTGTTCCATCATCTTTCTCCCGCGAAGCAAATATGTCTGTTATGACCACATGATCTGCATCGTCAAAACTCGACGCTATTTCTGAAGTCAAAGCCTGTGTGCGCGAGTAAGTATGAGGCTGAAACAAAGCCCATAACTTCTGGCTGGGAAAGTGTAAACGTGCAGCACCAAGTGTTGCTTGAATTGCCATCGGATGATGTGCATAGTCATCCACAACAGTAATACCTGCTCTTTTACCCTTAATTTCAAACCGACGTCTAACTCCTCTGAATTCTCGTACAGCAGTTAGTATATTTTCTATACTGAGGTCATAATATTCTACTGCTGCGATCGCAGCCAGAACATTCATGACATTATGTTTACCTACTAGACGAGTATCTACATTTGCAACATGCTGATTACGAGCATTCATCAAAGAAAAACTACAACCCCCATAACTATTAACTCGTATATCTTCACCTTTCCAATCAGCGTCATTTTGAAGCGCATATGTCACAACAGGAATACCAGACACTTTCGCTTGGTCGCCCAATTTACGGGCCAGTATGTCATCTTGATTTATGATCAGACGACCTTCACTTGGGGTTAACATTACAAACTCGCGATAAGCGTCTTCCATATCACTAAACGTACTGTAACAATCTGGATGATCATAATCTACACTAGTGACAATACTGACTGTAGGACATAGACCCAAGAACATTCGATCATATTCATCTGCTTCGACAACAAATGGTTCGCCTACATCATAACGAGCATTTGTCTCTAGATCATTTACCATCCCTCCTACTATAAAAGTGGGTTTCAAACCATTTTCAAGTAAACAAAATGAAATAAGAGCCGTAGTGGTTGTCTTGCCGTGACTTCCGGCTATGGCACATCCGATCCGATCTTTCATCAAATCACTAAGTACATCTTGCCGTTTTAACACTTGTATATTGCTTTCAACAGCAGCCAACAACTCAGGGTTTGTCGATGGAATAGCAGACGAAGCTATTACTACATCAGTACCCGAAATGTTGGTAGATTGATGACCGATATGAATTAGAACTCCTAGCGACTGCAATTTTTCAGTTACATCTGATTCGTAAAGATCTGAACCACTAACGACATGTCCTCTTTCGTGCAAGACCGTAGCAATGGCAGACAATCCAGAACCACCAATCCCTATAAAATGAACACGTTGATTCAATAACATAATATGATCACCATCAAATAAACACCACGACAATAAAGATGAATGCAATACCTAATCCGAAATATATGTAAGGTGGGCCTACAAGCTCTGGCGGCATATAATCCAACATATCCATTACACTGTCAGCTTCTGGCGGAAATATACCGGCAACTGGATAACCAGTTGCATGCAAATAATGCCATATTGTTCCTATAAGCAAGTATCCATTGATGACACCTAGAAACAATCCTAACAACATATCTTCAAGACGCTCACGACGAGCTTTGTCAGCAAACAAAGTAGCTACTACTGGTGTAGAGTAACCAAAAAATGCAAGAAGAAAGACGAATCCGGCCCGAACCGAAAATTGAGTTAATGCAGTTTGTGATATCAAAGCCGGTTCCACACCCGGCACATATTTCATGACAATAGCATCTAAAAATAAGGCTAGGAATAAACTGAACAAAACTAATATTTCCTTAGCCCAACCTCTAAGGGCACCTATCACTCCAAAAAGCAAGAGATACATCCAGAACAGCACAGCCAATGAAATCATCTAGATGCCTCCGATGCCATAGCTACTAGTTCCTCTGCAATTCGCTCAGCGCCTGAAATCTTTGATAGGTCTTTTGATTTCTCGCTCATGTAGTTTAGTTCAGATGTGTTGGTCAGCAATCCTGTTACTATATGTATCAAATCGCTCTTTAGGTCTTTGTCTTCAACACATACTGCTGCACCCGAATTGCTAAGCAACTTCGCATTTGAGTACTGATAACGCCAAGAATAAGGATAAGGAACCAATATTGCTGGCAATCCAAAAGCAGGAAATTCTCCAAGACATGAAGCACCTGCACGCGCAACTACCAAGTCAGCCGCACGAAGAGCCAATCCCATATCTTCATTAAGATACGGAAAAATCTTATAATTGCTTTTTGTTTCTACATTAAAGCCGCTCCATAAAGTTTGCACATCACTCCACCCTAGCTTTCCAGTCACATGTATAATTTGTGCTCCTTTATCTACCCATTCATTAACAGAATTGAGAACAGCCATATTAATACTACGAGCCCCCAGACTTCCACCCACAATTAATATTGTTTTACGTGAACTATTTATCCCAAAATGTTCTCTAGCTTTACTGGTAGAAATTTGCATATCACGCAACAATTCTGGCCTCAATGGATATCCTGTAACTGTGATGTTGTCTTTTTTAGAATTGAAATATATGCGTGATATTTCTGCAGTGATAAGTACTCGTCTAGCAATCCTAGCAATCACGCG
>CAWWAV010000136.1:0-3767 GCA_963934935.1 uncultured Anaerolineales bacterium | reverse complement strand
CTGACGCTGCATGACTGTACCACATAGATGCTCGCGCCACTCCTGGGACAGAGTTGGCTAGGTCAATGGCCCGAGAAGCTCGTTGGTCCCACACGAAGATCAACCGGAGATTATATCCGCGTCTATCCATATCTTTTGATACGGTAGTAATTAGTGATTTCGACAAACTCATTACCATGATGAACATTGTACCGGCAGCTACCAGCACTAATTGGGTCAATATGAGTCTGCCTTTACGACGAAACATGTTCCCTATAGCGAGAGTTTGTGGCGGAGTTAAGTGCTGTTGACCTATTCTTTCTATCCATTTATCGATCCAATCTCCGCCATATTGTCCACTTCCCAGTCCGTAACTAGCAATGGCCTCTCTGACGGTTATGGCAGCTCCATGTATTACAGGCCATAAGGCTGCTAGCACCGGTACAGCCAAGGCTGCCAGTAGTTGATAGACTGCAGCTGATTGGGATATACGAAAGATTTCGTGATCTATATTGAAAATATTCAGAAACCATTGGCTTCCTCCAAAAGCTATTGCAGCACCTAGAGGCAATGAGATTGCTAAGGCTAAGATTCCATAAACTAAAACGCCACCAAGATATAACTGGATGATTGCGCGACGTTGGCCACCTATTGCTTTGATTATACCTATTTGATTAGTCTGTTCGGTTACTATTGCAGTCATAGTGTTAGTCACTAATACTACGCTCATGAAGAGTGAAGCCACTGCTAATATTTCCATGACAAGCACTACTCCATCTAGAAACATCTTCCCCCAGTGCTCATCAGGTTTTTGATAAAAGGTAGCTCCTACCGAAATTTGTTCTTTACCCAGTTGATCTTTGATCTCAAACGCCATTTCTTCAGAGTTCATTCTACTGAATGGAGAAACCCGTACTTTTAGATTAAAGTATTCACCCTCGGGTATCCCTAGTCGTTCAAGACCTTGGGGATTCATAAAAAACAATGCGTCGCCGCCAAAAGATGGTGGTTCAACAAAGGGATGTCGTATCATGCCATTTATGGGTAGCCATCGGGCAGTACCGTCGGCGAGCTCTATTTGTACTTCGTCACCGATGTCAATGCCATAGTACTCACTAGCCGTACGCTCAATTCCTAAAGTATTTTTCGTCGGCCACTCACCTGCTATCAGAGAGATTTGGTCATAAGTTTGCTGATTGTAGTCAGGCCGAGTAGCTACCATGCCTGGTTGCCATTTATCATCTGATGTTAGTTTGTAACGCAATCCAATCTGGTTTGTAATATCTACTGATAAAACCCCATCGATTTTTGAAAGTTGGTCGGCCATGTCTTGATCTAGGTATTGGAATGTGAACATATTGATATGCGATGGATAGGTAGATTCATGTGAAATATCCATCTGGGTATACAATTGATCATTCATGCCAAAAATAGCACCGACGCAGAATACTCCTGCAGCGACACTCATTACTACTAACAGAGTGCGTGATTTGCGTTCCCAGAGATCATGCCATAGTTTGCGCCACAGGACATTCATGTACGTGGCACCTTGATTGTGGAGGATTCGTCACGTGAAATGCGACCGTCGTCCATTTCTATTGCTCTAGGAACTCTGTTAGCTAACACTTGATTATGGGTTACCATAATGATGGTCTTTCCTTCAGATGATAACCTTAGGAAAATATCGAACACATCATCTGCAGTGCTTGTATCTAGATTTCCGGTAGGTTCATCAGCTACTAGTAATGGTGGATCGTTAGCCAGCGCACGAGCAACAGCAGCGCGCTGCTGTTGGCCTCCTGAAACCATATTAGGCAATTTGTGTAATTGATCGCCTAGACCGACTAATTCAAGCAGTTCGGTAGCACGGTTATTTCGTTCGTTGCGCGGAAGTATGCCAGCAAAATCCATTGGTAAGATGACATTCTGTAATAGACTAAGTGCAGGCAGCATTTGAAAGAATTGGAATATGATACCTACATTTTTGCCTCTCCACGCAGCTAGTTCGTTCTCGGTCATCGTATTTACATCTTGGTTTGTAACTAGCACTTCGCCGGAAGTGGGGAAATCTATCCCGGTGATCATATTCAACAATGTAGATTTGCCGCAACCAGATTGTCCAACGATGCTAACAAATTCGCCTGGGTGTACGTCGAGGCTGAGCTTTTTCAATACAGGTATTTCAGAGTCACCGACTTGAAAGGATTTGTTTACATTCCGTAGTTTTACTACAGATTTATTATTGGGATTGATGTGACTATTTGTATTGCTTGTTTCGTTAGTATTAGTCATAGTTATGATTCTACCAGACAGGGAGAGTAGCTTGTGTTAGACCATTGTTAAACATAAAATGGACTACATTTACTATTAGGCACATCTATATGATGGTACATGTGGTTATAAACCTTAATTAGTAAGTGATTATTGTTGATGAGGATCATTATTGATGAGTAGCAGTTCGGTGCATAAATGGAATAGCGATATCGGTCTAAACCACTTTGAAAAGATATTGTGGATGATTTTGAATTGGATTAACAACAATTGGTTTCCTGCTTGGATTGATAGCAGTTTGTCAATAGGTGATTTTAATCCTGTAGTAACTAAAGATAGTTGGGATTTAACATATGAGACTATGACATCTCCTTCCCGCACATTGGCTAAAATATTTATGCTTCAATTGCCCTGGCAGGAGATTTGTGCTGAACTTGGAAAGATCCATATTCTGGACATAGGGTGTGGAACAGGAAACAATGGAGTGCGTTTGCAGCAATGGTCAGAGAATATGGTTTCTTCTTATGTGGGTATGGATTTGAAGCGACATAATAACTGGAAGGAAGTTGTTGGTAAACTCTCTACTTCGTCATTTGTGCAAGCTGACGTGGCTGATGTATCACGATGTTTTAAGGAAGAAACCAATTTTGTTTTTTCTCAAAGTGCTATAGAGCATTTTACAGATGATATTAAGTTGTTTCACGATATACATACATTTGTCAGTCAGAGGTCTCAACCTGTTATTCAGGTGCATTTGCTTCCATCAAGTGTAGGGCTAAGGCTTTACAGGTGGCATGGAGTACGTCAGTATACGCCGCGCTCGGTTTCTATGCTTACGAAAATATTCAACGATTGTTCCTATGCTCGTCTGTTTCCTCTAGGTGGTAATAGGTGTAACATTGCACATATTAAATTGCGAAGATTACAGCAGATGTCAGATGTAGATGAGGGTCACACGCAGAGATTACAACATGAATATGCTGACAAGGTGCGTGAAGCAATTGTGTCCGATGCGAAAGAGGTGCAAGTACGACCGTCGTTTTATGCGCTTGTGATACATTCGAATTGGGTAAGGAGAATATTCTGATGGATTGTGATATTTATAACTTTGAATCGGAAGCGATTGTATCTGGTATTTGTGAATGGGCAGCTATCGAGAGTCCTACTTATAATGCTAATTCTGTTAACAAAATGATGGATGTAGCAGAAAGTTTTATGAGCGACATGGGAGCAGATATAGTTAGGACACCAGGTTCAGGTGGCTATGGTGACGCTTTCCAAGCTAGTTTCAGATTTGAACACAGTTCCGAATCAGAAGGGATCCTTATTCTGGGCCATCTCGATACGGTGCATTTGGAAGGTACTACTGCTAAAGAGCTTCCCATCAGGCGAGAAGGTGATCAATTGTTTGGACCTGGTGTGTTTGATATGAAAGGCGGAATGTATATGGCCTGTAATGTAGTCAAACAAATGTTAGAGGTGAAGGGTGCCTTGAGTTTGCCAGTATCATTTCTTTT
>CAWWAV010000135.1:0-3780 GCA_963934935.1 uncultured Anaerolineales bacterium | reverse complement strand
AGAAACACCAATGTCATCCAGAGTCTTCATCACTACGTGAGCTTGTTCAACACAGCACTTATGAGTCACATCGATTACATGCAATAACAAATCAGCCTCCACAATTTCCTCCAATGTAGCCCTAAAAGCAGCTATCACTGTAGAAGGTAATTTCTGAATAAAACCAACCGTATCAGTAAGAAGAAATGAACGCCCACCAGGCCAAGTAATTCTCCGTGTAGTAGGATCAAGTGTAGCAAAAAGCCTATTAGCTATTAGAATATCTGTATCACTTAATCTACTTAGCAATGTAGATTTGCCTGTATTTGTGTAACCGACCATAGCCACCACAGACACCTTGGAATTCTGACGCCTTTTCCTATGATGGGACCGATGGGCCCTAACCTTTTGCAGTTCCTTTTTCAATTTTGTTATCCGCCTAGTAATTTCACGACGATCTACCTCAAGCTGCTTCTCGCCAGGTCCACGCAGGCCAACACCTCCTATAGAACCAGTGCGTCCTGACGCCCCACCAGCTTGTCTTGCAAGATGCTTCCATTGTCGAGTAAGTCTGGGCAATCTGTATTCGTACTGTGCTAACTCTACCTGCAGCCCACCCTCTCTGGTTTTAGCGTTATTAGCAAAAATATAGAGAATCAATGCTGTGCGATCCAAAATTTGAGTACTATCGCCAATTATTTTTTCTAATTCCCTTTGGTGACGCGGTGAAAGTTCAGAGTCGAACAAAACTATATCTGCAGCTGTTATTTCTATTAATTCAATCAATTCGGTAATTTTCCCTGTACCAATATATGTAGATGAATTTGGAACAGTAAGTTTCTGATAAATACGCCCAACAACGGACATTCCACCAGTATTAGCCAATTGCTCGAGCTCATCTAGCGAGTCATGTATAGTCAACATAGATGAGATACTGCGCAATTCAACCCCTACCAATAACGCTCGTTGGGTAGACATCGAAGTTGGAATAAGAGCCATCTTTGTCATATAGTGTATTTTACCTCAGCATGATAAACTAACAGATAAGAACTCTCCAATTAGACTAGAGGGTCTACAAAAGGGTCTACAAATTTAAAACATTCTAAATCCTCATGTTCAAAGATATACCCCTAACTTTAGGCATTGAAGAAGAATACCAAATTGTTCATCCTGTCACACGTGATTTGCATTCATACATGAGTCAATACCTAGCAGGTGATCACCGTGTAATGACACCCTCTGGACTGAAGCCTGAATTGATGGAAAGCCAACTGGAAATGTCTAGCCACATTTGCAAGGACATAAGCGAGTTACGTGATGAGATAAGTAGAATGCGAGAAATAGCACTTGATATAGCCAAAAAGGACGGTTTAATAATTGTAGCAGCAAGTACTCACCCATTTGCTAAATGGTCTGAACAGAACATCATGCAGGGAGACCGCTACAGCAAATTGCTCGATGATTTTCGGTCAGTAGCTCAACAATTACTTGTCTTCGGAATGCACATCCACGTTGGATTTGGAAAGGGCCGCAAGAATCAAGATATCATGATAGAAATCATGAATCAAATGCGATATTTCCTGCCACATATACTTGCGCTTAGTTCTAGTTCACCATTTTGGCAAGGACGCAATACGGGTCTTATGTCATATCGAAGTGTAGTTTTTGAAATGCTGCCTCGCTCAGGTATACCACCATCGTTTCAATCGTATGGCGAATATGAGCAATATGTAGATATTTTGGGCCAGGTTGGATCACTCGAACAAGATGACAACAACAAATATGATGCAACAAAAATTTGGTGGGATATCCGTCCGCACCCAATATTTGGAACACTTGAAATTCGTATTGCGGACGTCTGTACGGATATAAACGATACCATAGCAATTGCCGCACTAATACAGGCAATAGTTGCAACGCTCTTAAAACTTCGCAGCAACAATCAAAGCTGGAGAACATATCGTCAGTACCACATAACAGAGAACAAATGGCGTGCAGTTCGGTATGGAACTCAAGGCAAATTAATTGATTTTGGAATTGGTCAACAAGTCGCTTTTAGTCACTTGGTCCAAGAAATCCTAGAGATTGTAGACCCGGTACTTGATGAATTAAATTCAAGAAAAGAAGTTCAGCATATACAACAAATAGTTCAACAGGGAACTAGCGCCAAACAACAAATAGATATTTACGAACAAGCGTTAAAACAAAATAATACTAATCATGATGCTGCCTTATATAATGTCGTAGATTACTTAGCTAATAAAACAGTTGCAGGACTCTAGTCAATCGCACTTAACTTTGGTCTGCAAATTTGCAATAGTCTCTAGCGCTCTTTCGGAATAAAGTCTATACCTTTCCCGCTTTGACCATTTTCTTTTGTGGCGGGGAGGTTCTAATGATGGAAACAAACCAAAATTAGCCTTCATAGGCTGGAAAGTGTCTGAATCTGCATTTGCAACGTAATGACATAGTGCACCCATCATAGA
This sequence comes from uncultured Anaerolineales bacterium, assembly GCA_963934935.1. Lineage (GTDB taxonomy): Bacteria > Chloroflexota > Anaerolineae > Anaerolineales > UBA11657 > UBA11657. The sequence goes on along the minus strand of CAWWAV010000135.1, from coordinate 1,315 downwards.
AGTCCTAGGCAACACTAAGAGCCTCTCACCATCCATGAGTCTAGTCACGTTTATTCCAGCTAATAAACCTGTAGCAATGTTTCCTGCATATCCCTCTACTCCAGTTATCTGTCCCGCAAAAAACAAGTTGGGCCGCACACGACTCTGTAATGATTCAGAAAGAACAGTCGGAGCATTGAGAAATGTGTTTCTATGCATCATTCCATATCTCGCAAATCGAGCCTGGCCTAATCCAGGTATCATACTCAACACTTCCTTTTGATCAGGCCATTTCAAATTCGTTTGAAATCCAACTATATTGTATAGCGTGCCGGCCAAGTTATCCCGACGCAACTGCACGACAGCATGGGGTCTCTCATCAACAAAAGGAGAGATTATACCTACTGGTCGCATGGGTCCATAAGCAAGAGCTTCCCGCCCACGCTCAGCCAATATTTCTATTGGAAGGCATCCTTCAAAAAAACGATGCGCACCAGCGCGAACACCTGACTCAATATCTTTTTCAAAGTCTCGCAATGGTATCCTATCCCCTTCCAGTAAAGCACTAACAAATTCTTCATATTGATCCTGGTTCATTGGGCAGTTAATATAGTCACCACTAGTCTCATCATCTTTTTGATACCGGGAAGCTTCAAACGCAACACTCATATCTATGGTATCGGCATAAACTATGGGTGAAATTGCATCATAGAAATATAAATGATCAGTACCAAGTAAATCGGACAAACTGTTACAAATCGCTTCCGAACTAAGAGGTCCGCTAGCTATAATAGTGGGTCCAGACGGGATCGACTTTTGTTCAGCTCTAATGACCTCTATATTAGGATGATTTTCGACCCTATCTGTTACCATGCAAGCAAACGCCTCCCTATCTACTGCCAACGCACTGCCTGCAGGAACAGCATTAGCATCAGCGCATTCTATCAGTAATGATCCCAATTTTCGCATCTCATCCTTTAGAACCCCTGATGCTCTATCAAATAAATTTGAGCCTAATGAATTAGAACAAACAAGTTCTGCTAGAAAAGCTCCTGTGTGTGCACCAGTAGGTGTTTTTGGTCTCATTTCATACAGTTTAACTTTAGCGCCTCTTTTTGCAGCTTGCCATGCTGCTTCTGTACCTGCCAAACCACCTCCAACAACGGTCAATCCTTTAGACATAAAAAAACTCCCTCAACAGACTATTACAGTACAATCCTGCATCTATAGTTGGCACACTTCTTGCAACTTACGCCTCAGTATGTTAAACTGACATTATTCATCTGAGGTCACTCTCATGCCTACGATTATAACCAAAATTGGACAATACCAGGGC
>CAWWAV010000134.1:0-3823 GCA_963934935.1 uncultured Anaerolineales bacterium | reverse complement strand
ATACATATGTAAGTACAAAGTGTCAGTTTACCAATTAAATTTGTATAGACTATACACCATATATCTTTGTGTCCATGCTTTATAGTTAAACAAGTATGGGCATAGCAACATCCATTTATCAGACGTTTTACATTGCCCTGCAATTCGATTGCGATTGCTTGGAACATCTTTTGCAACCCAATTGCACTAGTTTACCAACTATACTGCAACATGAATATCAACATTTGATTAACATACACTAATTAGGTGCAATTTGTGTAATCTATCAACGCTGTTCACTGCGTGCTATACTATTGTCTTGCGCACGATTTTTTCTTAGGCTAACATGGAAACAGATGACAAAACCCAATAATAAACCTGCTTCAACTCAATCAAATGTGCTTCCAGCTTGGGCAACGGCTGGTTTGTTGATCTTTTTCGTTGTAGCAGCAGCATTTGCCAGTTACATGGTATATGTTACCGCAAAACAGTGGGCTACTAACCGTGATAGTAGCCCTACGATCTCTAGGACTATAGACAATAACATAGACACTTTGACCAAGGTACCAGTCGGGGACTTGAAGACTAACACAGATAATGAAACTGAACTGATTGAAACTGAGGTAAGTGATACTAATACAACGAATACCTCGGACGGACTTCGTACCACTATTCTATTAATGGGCATTGACAAAAGGCAGGGAATGGAACAGGAACGAGCATTCCGAACTGACACAATGATGCTAATCACAATAGACACTGTAGGCAAAAAAGTGGGTATGCTCTCGATACCTAGAGATTTATGGGTAAATATTCCAGGATTTGAAGCTAGAGATCGTATTAACACAGCAAATTTCAAAGGTGACGCGTATAGACTACCTGGTGGCGGGCCTAACCTTGCTATGGAGACAATAGCTGTAAACCTTGGAGTACGAGTTGACAACTACATCCGAATCAATTTCACAGCTTTTGAGACTCTCATAGACGAAATAAATGGTATAGACATCGACGTACCACAAGATATTGACGATCCACGGTACCCAGACTGTTGTGATGGTTACGATCCCCTATATATTTCGAGCGGTGCAACACATATGGATGGCACATTGGCGCTAAAGTATGCTCGTACTAGAGCTACATTTGGAGGCGATTTTGACCGTGCGGCCAGACAACAACAAGTACTATTAGCAGTGAAAGATAAGATTATCAGTGCGCAAATGATACCCCAATTGATTGTCCGAGCACCCAAATTGTATTCGACACTGTCCGGCAGTTATGACACCGATTTGACGCTAGAACAATTAGTGGATCTAATAGGTCTTGTTAGTGAAATAGATAGAGACAGTATTCAGTCAGAAGTGATCAACGGCGATTATCTCATGAATGAATTCACAACCTCAGAAGGTGCACAAGTTGTGCTGCTAGATAGCCAAGCATTTAGAAAACTGCGTGAGCAGATGTTCTACAAACCAGCACCTTATATCAAGTCAACAATAGACACCAACATTTTGGCGCTTGATGAAGTTGCTACAATAGACATACAAAATGGTTCCGCTCGTGACGGTATTGCGAGCATGACATCAGAATACCTTAAAGAACAAGGGTTCAGCGTTATTAGTGTAGGAAACGCCGACCAGTTTAACTACCAAAATACTATTATCTATGATTACTCAGGCAGTTACTATACTACGAGATGGTTGGCTGAACACTTTAAGGTACAGCCAACACATATTATTGATATTAGTGACCCAAATAGCCCTGTAGATGTCCGGATAATAATTGGTCAAGATTTTGTGCTCCCTTCCTAATGAACAAGATTTAATCATATTAGCCATATTTCCTTAATATAGTCTGTACACGCGACAAATAAGTCTTGCCAAAGATATTTAAATGATTCAGCAGATGGTATAAGTTGTAAATGTCAATTCTATCGCGATATCCAGGGACAAGTGGTCGAATCCTTTCATATGCAATGTAAGCCTCAGAATCAAATTGGCCAAAAAGACTAGTCATGGCTAGTTCAGCCTCAGCCCAACCAAAATGGGCAGCAGGATCCACCAGTGCCGGCATACCACCTGGTCCGGAAATTATGTTTCCTGACCACAGATCACCATGGATTAGACTTGCGGGCTGAGATGGAATAAAATCAGTTAACCGGTAGGCAATCCGATCTAACAGCTTACCATCCTCTTCATGCAGCAAACCTTTGCCACGAGCCATATCTCCTTGAAACCGCAAACGGTGTTCGGCAAAAAATACATGCCCATCCTCAGTCCAAGAATTTAACTGAATAGTGCTACCGATGAAATTATCCTCTGGAAAACCAAATCTATCTTCGACAGTCAAGTGTATTTGTGCTAGTCCTTCACCCAGAGTAGACCAATAATTCGATGCTGGACTAGTGTGCGAAATGTACTCCATAAGCAACCAATCATCTCCATATTTATACACCTCAGGGATTCTTAGGCCTCCAGCAAGAGCCAAAGCATACAAACCCTCGGATTCCCTAGCAAACATATGTTTAGGGCATTTGGAGTTAGTTTTTAACAAAGATGGAGGTCCGAAGTCTGTCTCCAACAAATACACAGAATTGATACTTCCTCCTTGAAGTGATTCAACAGCAACAACGGAGCCCCAATCAGAAGTACTTATATATTGCAATAATCCTTGAGGAATGTTCATTTATTTTCGAGAAAATTCAAAAGCCTTTCACATGAACGGTTCAACATGTGAAAAACATCCTCAAATCCTTTGTCACCACCAAAATATGGGTCTGGTACATCAAGATCTTGCCTTGCATCTGAATCAAAAGCACGCATCATATGAACACGTTCTTTTTGACCTTCATCTTGAGCCATATCTGAGAGATGCAAATAATTGTTGCGATCCATGGCCAACAACATATCAAATTTTACAAAGTCAATCGTATTGACCTGACGTGCTCTACTCTTCAAATCGATCCCATGTCGGAGAGCAGTAGCACGCATACGCGGATCAGCAAGGTTGCCCGCATGCCAGTCGCCGGTGCCTGCCGAATCAACAATATATTGATCCTGCAAACCACATTCACTCAGTTGATGTTGGAATATACCTTCTGCAAGTGGACTACGACATATATTTCCCATACAGATAAACAAAATTCCAGTAACCTCTCGTTCACTATTAGACACCTTATTCATGACACATATACCCCAATCTTGATATTGTTATTGAGTTATCATTTGACCATCAACACCACGAGACTTATAGTCAAATTCACCACATATCTCACCTGATATTGTATCGTAATTAGTGATTGCGAATAGGCTCATGCTATAATTCTTTTACCGTACTTGATGGATATTCTAGATTAGGTGAAGTTGATTTGATATTTTTAATAACCGGTGGAGCCGGCTTTCTCGGCAGCGCACTTGCCAACCACCTTTCTGGCGAGGGTCATGAAGTACGTGTAATAGATGACCTTAGTGCTGGAGAAATAGAACGTCTCGATGACAAAATCCTCTTCACACGTGGAGATATAAACGACCGTCCAAAATTATGGACACTTCTACAAGATGTAGAATGCGTATATCATCTAGCTGCTCGCGTATCAGTGCCACAATCAGTTTTATATCCACGAGAATATAATGCAGTCAACGTAGGCGGCACTGTAAGTGTAATGGAAGCGATGCGAGACGCAGGTGTCAAAAGAGTAGTTCTTGCATCATCCGGAGCAGTCTATGGTGAGCAGTCAATACAGCCATTGAACGAGCACATGGTACCTAACCCTGATTCTCCTTATGCAGTTAGTAAACTATCAGCCGAATATTATGTGCGTACCATAGGCACGTTATGGGGTCTTGAA
>CAWWAV010000133.1:0-3865 GCA_963934935.1 uncultured Anaerolineales bacterium | reverse complement strand
CATAAACAAGACCTAAGGATCTTTTCACCTGTGGCATGTGAGCCGGGGTTTCAGATCCTTTGACTGTTATAAGGAATTCATGGCCTTTACCTAAACGGTTTGCTGCTGCTCGAGATCCATCTGCTATGACATCACCAAAGCCTATACGATCTGCTAGCAATTTAGTTAGTTTTACCATGACTTCTGGATTGCCCATCGGGATGGGAAAACCAACATCTTGCACTGAAATGATACCTTCCTCAAAACATTCCATTGCCCACGCAATGGTTGCCCCAGTTCCTATAGTGTCGAGTCCGTACTCATTGCATATTTGGTTTGCCATTGCTACGGCACTGAGATCACTTACGCCACAGTAAGACCCAAATGTAGCAAGAGTTTCGTATTCAGGTCCTCCATATTTTTCATCAACTTCTTCGTCTTGGTATGTGGTCGTTACGCTTCGTTTGCATCGTACTGTACAGGCATAACAGGTCTCGCGTCCGGTGAGAATAGTATCAGTCATTAACTCACCGCTAATCGAATCGCTGCCGGCAAATTGACCGGCATTGAAGTTATAAGTGGGTAGTCCTCCATCAGCATGTTGGCGTGTGGTGACTCCAGCAGTGCCATCTTTTCGTAACCCGACCATAGATGCATTATTATCGAAATCTGTAACCCCACTTCTAGCAAAACTGTTTAGCTGTTTTGGTGATGCAACCGGAAGTTTTTTTGATGTTCCTCGAACCACTACAGCTTTGAGACGTTTAGAACCCATCACAGCGCCGAGACCAGTGCGGCCATTAGCGCGATTCGCCATGTTTATGATGGCGGCCAGGCTAGCCAATTTTTCTCCAGCAGGCCCGCATTGCATCACTTCAATTTTTTTGTCACACAGTTCGCTTTTTAGAATATTATCTACATCTCCAGTTGATTTACCCCAAAGATGTGTTGCGTCACGTAACTCAGCTAAACCGTCTTTTATCCAGAGATACACTGGTTTCTCTGACTGGCCCTTCACTACGATGCCGTCATAACCCGCGAACTTAAGCTCTGCTGGAAAGAACCCACCCGATTGGGAATCTCCTATACCATCAACAAGAGGTGACTTGGCGTTTGCTGTAAGACGACTCTGTCCTGAAATTGGTGCTCCGGTTAATACTGATAACATAAGAGTTAAGATATTGTCTGGGCCTAAAGGATCGGCACCAGGGGACATGCCATTGAGAATGTAATACATACCCATGGCTGACCCACCTAGATATTTCCTGTAGAAAGCATCGTCAGGCCGTTCCTGGAAGATACTGCCATTTGTCAGGTTAACGTGTAGTATTCTTCTGTGATATCCAAAAGACATATAGTTTCTAATTTGATGTGTGATTGATATTCAATTTTATCATCGTATAGATTCACCAGCAACAGAGATTTGTGTTACAACACTGACAACTATTGGTAACTTCGTAAAGGTATAATCAGTTCTTATATGTTTAATTTCAAATTGTTGGCCACAGAAAATCGAGCAAGGGCAGGTTTGTTACGTACTCCTCATGGAACGTTACACACCCCTGTGTTTGCTCCGGTTGGCACTCAGGCTTCCGTGAAAGCTGTGACTCCAGAGCAACTATCATCAGTTGGCACATCGCTTGTGCTTGCAAACACCTATCATCTTTACCTAAGACCAGGTTTTGATGTAGTGCGAGACCAGGGTGGATTACATAACTTCATGCATTGGTCTGGTCCTATCCTTACCGATTCGGGAGGTTTTCAGGTCTTTTCTCTTAGCAAGAAGAATGACATTGATGATGAAGGTGTTACATTTCAGTCACATATAGATGGGTCAACCCATAGATTTACCCCAGAGGTTGCAATTGACGTACAGAATAATCTTGGAGCTGACATTATCATGGCATTCGATCAGTGTCCAGAGCCGTACAATCGTGAGACAAACGAAAGGGCCATGGCGCGCACACATGATTGGGCGCTTCGTTGCAAATCTGCACATAGACGTACTGATCAGGCTTTGTTTGGAATTGTTCAAGGAGGCGTATTTCCTGATTTACGGACTGAATCGGCAAGGTTTATTGCGGGGCTCGATTTGCCAGGCAATGCTATTGGTGGTCTATCTGTCGGAGAAACTAAGAAAGAGCTTCAAGCAATGACTAAATTGGTTGCAGATATACTGCCTACTGGAAAACCAAGATATCTTATGGGTGTTGGATCTCCTGCCGAATTAGTCTCTGCTGTTTCCAATGGAGTAGATATGTTTGACTGTGTACTACCTACTAGGCTTGCTCGTAATTCAGCTGCTATGACTCGACGCAAGCAAATGAACATGAAGCAAGCTGTATATGCTAATGATAATAGGCCTGTAGATATAGACTGCGGTTGTTATTGTTGTACTAACTTCAGTAGGGCATATGTTCGACATCTTTGTAAATCCAAGGAAATTCTTGGTGCTACACTGCTGACTATCCACAATTTGCATATGCTACATGATATGATGAAGGATATTCGCGATGCAATTGTTGCTGGTGAATTCGGCTCTTGGAAACAGGCGTTTGAGGATAGTAAAGGCTTATGACAGTATTGCAAGCTATAGTCCTAGGTGCCATACAGGGAATAACGGAGTTTCTGCCTATATCAAGCTCGGCGCACCTTGTACTAGTGCCGCATTGGTTAGGATGGTCATTTGACTCTCAAATACAATTTACAGTAGACATTTTGTTGCACCTAGGCACATTAGTAGCTGTAATTATCTATTTTCGGCAAGACATTAAAGTTATCATATTGGCATTTCTTAGAGGGTTGTGGAAACGGAATCCTCTTGAAAATGACAACGCAAAATTAGGCTGGTTAATTCTACTTGCAACTATTCCGGCTGGATTGGTTGGCGTAACTTTCAAAGAGTTTTTCCTAGATATGTTAGATAAACCGAGAGGTGTTTCGGCGTTGTTGTTGGTGACGGCTTTGGTGATTATTGCAGCAGAGCTATATTCTCCGAAGGTTAGAAATAGGATTAGGGATATTAGATGGGTTGATGCTCTGATAATTGGATGTTTTCAGGCTCTTGCAATCCTACCTGGTATATCGAGGTCTGGTGTCACAATAGTGGGAGGACTTCTACGAAAGTTTACCCACGAGTCGGCGGCTAGACTCAGTTTTCTGATGGCGATACCAGTAATGCTGGGAGCTGGTTTGGTTGCGGGGATAGAACTGCTTACTAACCATCAGCTGTGGCAATATTGGCCCGCTATCTTAGCAGGATTCTTGACAGCTTTATTAGTAGGGGTTGTATCCATTCATTGGTTACTTAGATATTTACAGAATCACTCGCTTCGCCCATTTGCTTGGTACTGTGTACTAGTAGGTTTGATTGGTACATTGATTGGCTGTTCTCCTGCTCCTGCGCCTGCTCCAATTGCTACAAAGGGGCCAGTGTATACGTTAGGTGTGACAAGTGTTACAAGTGATCTTGTTAGTAATCTGCTTATGAAATCACCCTATAGTGAGGAGTTTCAAATACAGATTTATTCATCTGACAGACAACTAATTAAAGCTGTATCTTCAGGTGGTGTTGAATCAGGTGTTGTTTTGCACTTTCCAGATAATCTAAGTCTGTTTTCGGTTCCTCTGGCGCTTACTAAGTTGCATGCTATTGTCCAGCCAGATTGTGATATTAACGAGCTATCGATCGAAGACCTCAAATCTGTATATACAGGGACAATAGTAGACTGGGCAGAGTTTGGAGGGGCATCCGAATCGATTAAACTTGCTGTACGAGAGGAAGGAGATTCGGCACGCACTATTTTCGAGTCAATTGTATTGGCTAATACGTCACCTTCTCCTGTTGCTCGTGTGTTTGCAGGAGATGACTTGATGATAGAGTATG
>CAWWAV010000132.1:0-3889 GCA_963934935.1 uncultured Anaerolineales bacterium | reverse complement strand
ACGCCAACCCCGACTATAGAACTAGACCTATCAGGCACTCCACAACCATTAGACCTATCAGGCACTCCACAACCATAGTGAACAATATATATTCTGGGTTAATAATTAAAGCCCAAAGTGGATTTTTTACAGTACACTGTGAAGCTGGCAGATTCGAATGTCGGATACGCGGCCAATTGAACCATAAGCGACTTGATACTGACCTGGCCACTATTGGGGACAAGGTCATCATAGATGTGCTTGAGGATGGAACTGGAATAATCAAAGAGGTATGCGAGCGTGATAGTGTACTCGCACGTAGGCTTCCCAGCAGTAGTTCTGAAAACAAACCTCGATACAAAGACCATGAAATCCAGCAAGTATTAATAGCGAATGTAGATCAAGCTATTTTCGTCTTCTCTTGCCAGGATCCTACTCCTAATTTCAGGATGTTAGACCGATTCCTTGTAATTGCTGCAGCAAATGACATACCTGCCATTATTTGTGCGAACAAAGTAGACCTTATTGGAACTGATAAGGCTGTCTCAATCTTTGGCCTATATCATGACATCGGCTATCAGATTGTGTACACCTCTACATTCGATAAACAAGGTATGCAAAAATTAAAGAGATTATTGCCAGGTAAAGTATCGGTACTAGCAGGTCCATCAGGAGTAGGTAAATCCACATTACTAAACACTCTTAATCCTAGCTTAGGACTAAGAGTCAATTCTATAAGCCAAAGTAATAGTAAGGGTCGACATACTACAGTCTACCCACAGTTAATACCCATCAATGATCAAGGATGGGTAGCTGACACACCGGGCTTACGGGCCCTCGATTTTTTTGATATTGAACCTGAAGAGTTAGATGCTTATTTTGTGGAGATAGCTCCACTAGTGGCTGAGTGTACATTTAGCAATTGCACACACACGCACGAGCCCAATTGTGCTGTTACAAGTGCGCTAAATAAAGGGGAAGTATCAGAAAGTCGATACAACAGTTTCTTGCAAATGCGACAACGGAACTGACAGTACTAGTACGAAATACTTATTCTGAAACAGTAACCTCCTCTGCTTCATCATCCTCCCAACTAATAATCCAAACGCATAAACCTGCTACTGCAATAGTTGCCACAATCAATGCTGCCCATTGTCCCCACAGCAAACCTACGTCACGTGCCTCATAACTTATTATGGCTACCATGCCAACTCCCAGAACTAACCATGCAGTAAGTCTGGGATGTCTCTTAGCTAAATCAACTACATTGGACATTGCTATTTTCCCTCCAGTTATTTGGGCAGACCTATTTTACCCCATTCACGCCAAATCTGTGCATATGTTGCTTCTAATGATCCATCATTTTCAATGATGACGTCTGCTTGTTTAAGCTTCAGTTCCTGAGAACCCTGCATATACAACCTGTTGTGTGCCTCTTCAATGTTTATATTGTCACGCTCTGTAAGTCTTTCTAGTCTCTTTTTAGATGATGCATTTACGACCCATACACTATCACAATGGTCTGAGAGACCAGTCTCTAACAACTTGATTGCTTCGACAACTATAACGCCCTCATTATAGTGTAATATAGTCTCTTCTATCTTAGCCCTGATTGTTGGATGTAAAAGCGACTCTAACTTTTTTAGGGAAGACTTATCGGAAAAAACAATCTTACCTAAAATTTTCCGGTCTATTTCTCCACTATTATTTAGTATTCTTACACCAAATGCATCAACTATATCTTGAAATACTATGCTACATGATTTCATTACATCATGTGCAACTATGTCAGCATCTACAATTTGCGCGCCAATATCTTCAAGTATTTTACAGACCACACTCTTACCAACGCATATGTTACCAGTTACACCAATAATATATTTTCCAGGCCATCCACTCATATATGTTTATGGTCGTTTACCAACATATAAGCTGTCTTTACTCGCAAAGAACAAATGTCTTCCAGGTCCTACAGCAAATCCAATTGCTTCTACTTCACCATTTGAACTTACTGCTCGAAATTCTCGTTGATAAGCTAATCTTAGACTAAATTGAAATACACCCGGAGATTTAGCGTCGGTCAAATAAAGCGACGAATATGGAGGCGGATACGCAGCCATTGACACAGGGAACGATACATTTTCAAATTGTGTGTCATTAGTTCTCCCTAACCTACCATCTATGTAAGTCATTTCAAGGTTACACTCTGGAGGCAAATCCTGTGACTTGCGTATACATTCGGTCATATGTCCATCTTCATGTAAAATATAGATTGAACCCTGAACTATCGAAATATCTATAGCATCGCTAAGATCTATAGCTGATTCACTAAAGTAGCGTTCGGGAGCTTGTACGAAGAATTTGTCATCTCGAGTGTACACCCACACTTCATTTGCATCTGGTTCCATCACATATATGCGACCTTGAAAAGCCTCCAATGCAACTGGATTGTTCCACCCATCATAAGGTGGAGCAAGTAGTGTCACTGCCATAGTCCCATCAGAAGTGCAGTATAACAATCTGCCATCAGGATCCAATGCAATTAATGTGTCCTGCCCTACAACATTTGGAGTATCCAGCCACGCTATATCCACTAAGCTATTAATAGACTGAGCTCCTATTTGACCGTTCCTACATTCAAACACTGGATCTAATTGGTATTGTCCACTAGTAGTAAGAACTGCCCTATTAACCAATTGGTTAGTCAAATCTAATAAATACACACTGCTGCCACGCGCAAGAATTTTTGATATATTGGCGTTAGGTTGAAGTCCATCTAAAGTGATTAGCTCCACATCTACGCGCTCTACGCGGTCAATTACATCTAGAAATCCAATGGCCGCTGTCTCTAGTGCTTCCACATCAGGATGATTGCTACGAATTTCATGTGCCAAGCTACTCCATAATAGCACCTGGCGCCAGTGTGGTGCTGCTTGAATCGCATCCGTGGTAGCTCTACCTAAAGTTGCCTCCATGCGAGCCTGATCGATATAATAGTTAAATTCTCTAGCACGTCCAAATTGCACATAAACAGCAATTGTAAGAACAACTACTAGAACAGGCACTCCGGCAGCTCCCCACAAAAGGGCAGAACCAGGCATTTGCACATCACGGTCATAATCTGGCAAAATCCTTGACATCATTTTGTGGGCAGCACTACTCCACACTCTAACCGTTGAATTCAATTGTGCTTCTATACGTGTTTGTAAAGTAGCTAAAGTAAAACCTATGTGCCGCTTTTTTCGGGCATCCCAATCAGATTCCATGTCAACACCTAATGTGTTAACAAAATCATTGTTGCTTTGCTGGCTCTCTTGCTGACCTCTATTATTATCAGGTTGTATCAACACTGGATCCAGCAGATCCGATGAAAGATCCAAGAGATCATTGTCAGGGTCAATTGTTAATTCTGTTAGTTCGTTTGCATCATCCTCTGACTGAACATATAAGCCATCTGATACGTGGCTGTTCTCTTTTGTAACATAATTAAGGTTAGAATAACCATGATCTAATTCAGTATCTTTAGTATCTGTAGAACTTTCAGAATTTGACCAAGAATCTGACAAGATACTTGCCTCAGCCCCTTGATTAACATGTTCATGCTGTATTTCTGATGTTGGCTCTTCAAATGACCTTGACAAAACTTGATCATCGATGTTTGGCGCACCAGTTTCATGTTCATCTATGTCAGATAGAATGTCAGATGCCCAACTTGAGGCATTAGCGTCTTCAAGCGCAGCTTCTGATCCAGAACCATTTGAAACATCGGTATTCATATCGCTGGCTAGATATGACTCTGACAAATCTGGAGGTTTAGTATTTGATGTTCCGTTATCACTATTTGCGATAGCACCCCCAGGATCGTCATCTATGGCTGACAGAATGTCAGATGCCCAACTTGAGGCATTAG
>CAWWAV010000131.1:0-3906 GCA_963934935.1 uncultured Anaerolineales bacterium | reverse complement strand
TAATGCAGCCAGCCCTTGAAGCCGCCAGTATAGGTGCACTATTGCGTAATTACTACATTGGTGCCGCTCTCTTCTCTAGTCATGGAGAACTTATCGCGACTGCCTATGGAGCCGGCACAACAGCAGGGGAAATATTTCACGCCGAGACACAGTTAGCCATACTACTAAGATCAGGACGTTCAGCCAGAATATTTTCGCAAGACGAAAGATATATAATGACAACAACTTTGCAACCATGCCCTCAGTGCAGACAAATCTGTATCCAACAGCAAAACCTTAGTGTTTTGTATGGCGCATCGACACCCACTTCAGGAGCAAACCTAGGCGATTTGCTAGAAACATATACTAATACTGAAAAACTGCGGATATTGGAAAACTCAGGCAAGCAAGTTGTTAGGGAAGCACAGCTAACCAAGACAACAAGAGATCAGTGCACACAAGGACACAAAAAATATAGGTCCAAGGTCCTCAAATCAGCTAATGAAGTATCAGGAGAATTAATGCCTTTTACAGACCTCTTAGAACTAGTCAAGCCTATTAATCCAACAATTATTCCACAAATAAGGAGATACCAAAAACAGATGCGTACTCGTCTAGAACAACATCACCCATTACAACAAGATAGTGACATCAAAATTTCCTAAATACTGTATTCCTAAAGAACTTCTTGAACGCCCTAAAGACATACTAGTACTAGGCTTAGGAAAACACGAGATGATTATAAGGATATCAGACTGGCCAACGAAAGGTGGTCAGTCCAATGTTGATATCGAGACCATCAATCATCATGCCGGCGGTAGCGGAATGAATGTTGCGGCCACGGTAGCCCGACTAGGTGGACACTCGGCATTGATCGCATCGTTAGGAGCAGGAGAATATGGTCAAACAGTGTACGACGAAATGGTCAAAAGCAACGTCAAAACCAAATATGTAAAACGTGTAGATGGTACTGCCGGTAGCCTACTAGTCATACTAACACGATCTGATGGCGACTGGACGGTTATGCAATCTAATGACCAAAACTTAAATCTATCGTTATCGCAATTGCCACAGATCAATACTATGAAAGACTTCAAAATATTACATATCGATGGATATTCATATATAGAACAGAATCAACGCCCTATTATAGAAGAAGCCATCTCGCGAGCTCGTAAGGCTAATTGTCTAATATCAATCGACACGTCTGTACCTGTCACCGAAGTGCATTCAAAATATGTGCTGTCGTTATTTTCTAAATGCGATATAGTTTTTCTAAACAAACTTGAAGCAGTAAACCTCACCAAAACGAAGTCAGATCATGACCTAACGAAGTCCTTACAGAATTTAGGTATCCCGCTCATCATCCTAAAACTAGGAGATAAAGGTTCTACGGTAATATCAAACTTAATTCTAGGGTCAGTCCCTGCCTTCCAAGTGCCAATAGCTGACACAATAGGCGCCGGAGACAATTACGCAGGAGCGATGCTTTTAGGATTATGTCAAGATTATCCCTTACATCAAGCATCGCTATGGGGAGCTGCGGCTGGATCTCTCGCCTGCCTAGGACATGGATCTTTATCTCACCGATACACATTAACAGACATCAAAGCAAGTATTAGACCTCAAAACACGCACCCTCACCAGTAACTATGAAACCAAATTATCCATCCATTATTGCACCGATCTTCTCCTCTCAAGCCCAAAAACTAGTTGATAGTTTTGAAGGTGCTGAGATATATGGAAAACCAAAGGGAGCAAGTCACACCGCTCGTATCATCAATGAAGTTTTTTGCGTTATTACAGAAGAACATAATAGCGATAGCCCAACAGACTTGGCCTACCAACTACATGAAGCGGCTAAATATTTTATAAATACTCGTGGACAAATGACACCAACAATCACAAATGCAATTAATTTAGTGCTAGACGGATTAGATCAACACCTATCGAGCGTATCAGACATCTCAACATTTGTGCTGGACCGATGCGAGAAATTCAATCTGGGATCACTTGAGAATCTAAAATCCATACAGCGTCATGGTGCAAGCCTGCTCGAAAGCGGTATGAATGTGTTTGTGTACGATTACAGCAGTACTGTAGCAGGTATACTCACATACGCTGGAAATCAATCGAAATCGATCCAATTGATCATACCTGAAAGCAGAGCATTGAATGGGGGCATACCACTTGTAAAATCCGCAATATCATCAGGACATAAAGTCCTATATATCACCGACGCTGCTGCTGGACAGCAACTTTCTTCGGCTAAAGCAGTATTTATTGGGGCCGAATCTATAACAAATCAAGGTGGATGCTGGAACACAACTGGTAGCATTACCGTCGCTCTACTTGCAAACCACTATAGCATTCCACTTTACGTACCAACAGAGCTTATGAAATATGACACCATAAATCCTCCTGGGCAAATACGAACGCCCATATGGAAAGATATACCGGCCATCAAAAGTAATGACCCTGTACTATTAGATAAAAACGTGTCTGTCCAAGCTCATGACCTTGATCACATCAAAGCTGAACTAATTACTGCCTTTGTTACAGAGAAAGGCATACTCTCTCCCAGTCAAACAGTATCAGCAGCGCAAGGCATATTTCGTTAGATTGAAATTTGCAATACTCCATCGTACTGAACAACTTTTCAACCTCACTTACATCACTAGTCCATTTACATAGTCTTTACTGTAGCCTATACTGTTTCAATGTAAACTCGACAAATCTAATGTCAAGCCACTAGAATATCTTCAAACATCCGAGGAGCATCATACATGCCCAACAATAAAACGAATGTCGATGTAGTAATCCAGACAGAACAAAAACAATGGCTTGATGAAATGGCGGCCAAACACTCTCTACCAGATGCTTCAAAAGCCTTACGTGTTCTTATAGACTATGCAATTGAAGAAGGTCCAGAAAACGATATTTTCGATTATGTCAGGTGCCGTTACTGTTACTAATCAACTTATCGGCAGGAATTGACACACAGTAAGCAAATGAACAATAGCTACCTTGATCAGTACAAAACTATTTCTAGCAGAATCCTAGAACTTCAGAAGCAACTCGATTCGTTGCAGAACAATTTGTCACAATCCTATGATGACGAAAATTTTACTATAGCTGCTGCCGCAAAGCTCAAATTGGAGATAAAACAACAACAATCACTGCTTGATAAAATATCCAAACACTTAGATTTCAAGTAACCAAACGCATAACGCATCCATATTAGTGATTTGGTGTTGCAATATATAGACAGACTATCAAACCCAATATACAGGAGGACTATCACAATGAAAATAACTGATATGACTTCATATATAGCATCTATACCTCGGCAAAGATCATTGAACACATATTATGGTGATATACCAGACACCAAGACAATCACCGTTTTAGTTAACACCGATGATGGAATTACTGGGATCGGACAAACCCTGTCACATGCTCCTCACTACGGAGACACAGCTGAATCAATAAAAAACAATATCGACAACCATATAAAACCGGCTATCATAGGGCAAGACCCCTTTGACATTGAACATCTTTTTGAAGTTATGTACAAATGCATAGGCAAAAGTACTCGATACCCCGTTACTGCCATAGAGTTTGCACTTTGGGACATAAAAGGTAAAGCATTAAACGTACCTGTTTACAATCTTCTTGGTGGGAAATGTACAGAAGGCGCTCCGCTGCATGGTCTGGCTGATCGCCTCAGCATAGATGAGTCAATAGCACACATAGAAAAACTATCAGCAGAAGGTTGGACATGGCTGAAAAGCAAAATAGGATTTGATGTCCATACCGACCTAACCTGGTACCAGGCAGTCTACGAAGCTGTTGGAGACAAAGTCAAATTCCAACTAGATGGAAATACTGGATATACACTAGGAGAAGCAGTGCATGCACTTACAC
>CAWWAV010000130.1:0-3940 GCA_963934935.1 uncultured Anaerolineales bacterium | reverse complement strand
GCCGTCCGCAGGTGACAACCTGACACCCATCTCAAATCCCAGAATATTCAGTACTGGAACTGCAATAACAGTTCCTGAAAGCTCGTTTGGATTAAGGCTATCGAGTAAATTAAGTATGCCGACGCTGCCGGCTATCTCATTACCATGAGCAGCACCCTGAACTAACACTGTTGGGCCAGGTCTGACTCCAGAAATAACATGTATGGGTAATTTAACTTCAGACAAGCTACGAGTTTTCCCTGCTGGCAAATATCCAAAAGTGCGCTTACCGCCAAACGGCGGTAAGCCAACAGAACCAATTTGAGCTATTAATTCATCGTCTCTGTATACAGAGTTCATGGAAGTAGATTGTCTACAGTCCTCTCAACTATGCCAAAAAAGCAACACCATTCGCCCTCTAACACTGAAGCACGTGATCGTAACCCAAACACTACTCCATCCTGCGGTGCCTGTACCGTTCCTGTCACATTGCCATAAACATTGTAAACCTTGCCTAGCTCAGTGCCTTTCGGCATCATTGTCTCAAACTTTACATCAGGAGATCCTACCCACATGCCTGATGCTGGAGCTAAAAGTGCCTGTTGATATCCTTGCATCCATTCGCTGGCATAAGTAGCTTCCCCTTCAATCATATCGTAATGTCGCATCACATTTAGGTAACTATCCCTAAGATCTTTAGCAATTTCATCAAAATCGCTCGTGAGCAAGCGACAATTGCCACCTAGCTCAGCAGTTATACCAGCCTTGCCCAAGTTTCCTATCATTGAGCTCGGGTTACCACCACCCGATGGACTTGGAAAAACTAATGGCCATTGTGGTCCCATTGCAGCAGCCAATTCCATACTCTGTGGATTATCAGTGGCAAAAATCATGTGAGCCAAATATGAATGTTCACCACCCGAATGAAGGGCAATTTGTAGATCACAGACATCTTTCATAGCATTCCAATGAGCGTCTGCTATACGTTCAGTCGGATATCCATCAGGGCTACCTGGATACACTCGGTTTAGATCATACGCAAATGTATCTAAGGGATTACCTCTATTACCAGCAGCAAAAGCACCAACATTCATCACTGGTACAGCTACTACAGTGCCCGCTAAAGATTCGGGGTCAATGTCATCCAACGCCATAAATATAGAGTATGGTCCTTCCGGCTCATCACCATGAGTAGCTCCATTTAGCCACAAAATTGGACCATCTTTTTTACCTCTAACAACTATTATTGGTATTATCTCCTTTTCACCAAAAACACTTGTGTTTGTCTCAATACCACCATAAGCTTTTTCTCCAGGCGCGACATTAACTGTTCCGATCGTTAATTTACTAGACATATATTCTCCTCAATTCTTATAGATTTGTTACTATTTAATACTACCTTATTTGGCAATTATTTATTATCGACTAACTTTGTACCAATATTAGCTTCATCTGATATCAGTGGTCTCAATTCAGCAGATGGCCCACTCATAAACACCAATACACCTGGTCCATGACCTCCTCGCAGGCTATTTCCCTGGCAAACAACACCAATGCTCGATCTTTCTTTAAAACGCCCATGACTATACGTACTATCCCAATCTTTGATCAGCACCAAATCACCAAAGCACAGTTCGTTATCCAAATAAGAAGAAGCAATTGACATTTGAATTCCAATCGGACCATATTCACTTAGGCCTGCACCAGCTCCAGCAGCTTCCCCAGGCAGCTCATGTCGCACTGATAATGTAAAACCATCTCCCAGCTTTTCTTCATGGATACCAAGAGAATCAAGCAAAAGTGGAGAACAACTTCTCAAATGAATTTCAGGATAATCTATCAAATGCAAGCCAGTACCATAAGCTTCTATGAGAACATTATCCCCTGGAGCCATTAGATTGAGAGTCTCTACAGAAAAATCACATATTACTTGCTCCAAAAATCTGCCGCTTTTACCAGTTACGATACCTGTTTTACCAGTAGCAGCACCACTCACAATTCGAGCACGATTACCCAAGCATGATAATGCACGTAATGCGGTGTTTTCACCTTCGACTTCATTACGAATAGACGCACCAGGTTGTATCATTTCTGCGGCCCATCTGTCCACACTGTCCCCAAGTCTGACGTTATATATCAAGCCACCATACATAGGCAGCAAGTAAGCCTTTCCATCAGCATCAACAAAATACGGAAGAGCAGGTACATCAGGCATACGAGGTTGATCTACCTTGCCAACCACTGATATTCGTACTAAATTGTCCTGATTAGTTCTAATCATTGTATATTACCTGCCACAATACTATCTTATTATAAACCTAACAAACCACCAATATTACAGTTAGGGTCAACAACGGGTCGTATTTCACCATTGACACATGACATCAGCTCTTGACATCCAGGCCCATGACCCAACCATGAAGAATCACCATGCATGATCAATGCGATGGTGACTGCACCTTCCAAGTACCGTCGACTAAAGCGATGATCAGAATCTGCAACAGCAACAATATCTCCCAATTTTAGATCTTGCAAGCCTAATGCCTTCAACTCTTCCCAGTCAGGAGTCATCATATCTTGATCAACGAAATCCGGAGCTAACTCATATCCGCTGCCCATGATGTATGATGGGATTTCTGCAACAACTGGAACATCTAGAGTACCATCTGACCCAACACTAATATCCCATCGCTTTAATAATTGTGGTCCTATTTTTTTTGTTACCACACCCTCATATCCGTTTATTGTCAAACCTCTACCCACTGTTTTTACAACAACCTTATCCATTCCAGTCATAGCCTGTAATATATCTTCGTCAAAGTGTGCCATTAGACGTGCATGTTCACCGGTAATAGTACCTTTCTTGCCAACCGCAGGCCCATCAATCAGCACAACCTCATTACCTATACACCCATAGTAATGAAGTGCCTGATCGACTTCTATATCTGGATTTCTTATGCTTACCGCAGGTTCAATATGATCTCCACCAGGTCTAAACGCATTGGATCCTATCCCAACATTGTATACTATGCCTCCCATACCAATAGGAACCACATTTTCTCCGTGCTTAGTGGGTTTGTATACTCCTTTAGATAGCTCAGGATGCGCCACCTGAGCACTTATACCAACTTCTACTAAATCAGCAACATTTGTTTTGATTGAGGTCATATCAATATATTATACGACAGCTATTACACACACAGTATTTAGATACTACGAAAAGATGTATTTCTGATAATCGACACCCTGCAAAGCTTTCTTACTTTCAAATTTAGCGTCTTCAATAACTTTATCTACGTCTACATTGGTGTGTTGCCCACCCTGAAGTAGTATTTCCCCGTCGACAATAACAGTATCAACATCATTACCATTCGCATAAAATGATAGCATCCACGGAGCTGAATAACATGGTGTGAGATGTGGTTTCTGGAAATTGATGACCGTGATATCAGCTTGTTTACCCACTTCGATAGATCCAACTCTCTCATCAATATTGAGTGCACGTGCTGCATCAATTGTCACCATACGCAATAATTTGGCTGGTAAGACAGTTTCCTGGCTTCCAGTACGATGCCATTCTGCCCAAGCCACACGTGATAACTCACCAATGAGATCATAGGAAGTATAAGGTGCCGAACCATCAGTAGAAACTGTAACCTGTGCTCCAGCTTGTAACAAATCTGAAACAGGACATACACCATACCAGAGATTTTCATGTGTAAAAGGCACTACAGCAATCCCTGTCGAACATTCACCAAGAATTTTCACCTCCTGCTCACGCAAACCATTGCAATGAGCAAACAACGTAGGCCCTTTAAGAAGGTCCTTTGTAACACCTTCACCAAATTCCTTCACAGCAAAATCAACAGAGCCAACAAATGCATGAGAATGCAAAAGCACGTTATGTTTATCAGCAATTTCACGTATCTGTTGTGCCTTGTCTATCATCTCTGGTATATCC
>CAWWAV010000129.1:0-3961 GCA_963934935.1 uncultured Anaerolineales bacterium | reverse complement strand
TGTAGTTATCCCGTGACTGACATGATAGGTCTAACACAAGATACTCATAGATTTGAGCGTCACTATTGTCACAATTTGATTGGTGCCTATCCAGTCGATAAGGATATTTACCGTCAGCGTTCTGCTATTTTATATGCAGATAAGATTACTGAACCCATAATTATATTTCATGGTAGTGACGATAAGGTTGTGCCTATAGAGCAATCTGTTGGTGTAGTAAAAAGTCTAAGAGAGCGTGATGTACCACATGAATTTCATGTATTTGATGGTGAAGGTCATGGCTGGCGAAAGGAAGACACTATTACTAAGTATTTTACTGCAGTAGAGCAGTTTTTAGACAAACATGTGAAAAACGTAGACAATTAATTTGAATAGATGAGCTAAACTAGCTGTCTTAATTGTTCTAACGTTATATTTCCCCCACTCATAACAATTGCTACGCGTTTTCCTTGCAATCTTTCTCTTAATTTAGCTGCAGCAGCTAATGATGCAGCTCCTGAAGCTTCGACCAGGTTATGAGTTTTTTCAATCCCTAAAACAACGGCATCAACTAATTCTTGCTCACTTACCAAAATAAAGTCATCTAGATGATCCCGTAGTATTTTTTGAGGCACATCAAATGCGGTGCGTGTGGCCAAACCCTCTGCAAATGTCTCCATTTTTGCTTCTACAGGTTTCTGTTCTTTCCATGATAGATATGCGGCAGGTGCTGCTGCTGCCTGTACACCTATGATTTCAACTAGAGGGTTGATAGCTTTTGCAGCTATACAAGCGCCAGCAGCACCACTACCTCCTCCAATTGGCACTATGATTACGTCTATGTCTGGACGTTCCTCTAGTATTTCTAAAGTGTAGGTGCCGACACCAGCTATGATTAGTGGGTCATCACCTGATGACAGATAATGAAGTCCTTCTTTTTCAGCGACTTTCTCGATGTGTTCGCGACAATCGTCAAAGTCATTTCCGACAAACCGAACCTCTGCACCTAAACTTTGGGTAGCTTTGACCTTAGCCTGATTAGCACCATTAGGCATTGCTACAATTGCACGCACATTGAACAGGTGGGCTGCATAGGCGACACTTTGACCATGGTTTCCGGTAGAAGCAGTTATTACACCGGTATTGTTGTTATGGGTATGGAAATTGGCCATGAAATTTACACCTCCGCGCACTTTGAATGCTCGTATTGGTAGATGGTTTTCATGCTTTACCCATATTTCTGTACCCAATGCTTCACTTAAGGAAGGATACTGATAAATTGGCGTGGGTTTAAGGTAAGGAGCAATTGTTTTTTGTGCCTGCAATATATCTTGGAAAGTAGGAATGATCATTGTTGTAATTCTTGAAGGCGTTTGGCAAGAGTGTCGCGAGATGCTCTATGCTCCGTCAATCTTTCTCGTTCTTTTTCGACTACATCCTTAGGTGCTTTGTCAGCAAAAGGACTGTCAAGTAGTTTCTGTAATCTTTTTATCTGGTTTTCTAGGGCGTCTATTTCATTTTCTATACGCGCTGTTTCTGCTTCCGTGTCTATATTTTCATTTGTGTCTAAGTAGATCTGAGTTGTGCCTACAACTAATGATATATCTGTTGACATTGAGCTGCCATCCACTGCTTTAATATCTATACGGTCAGCCTCAATTTTTGCAAGGGATACTAGTACATGTTGCTGCTCGTCAATCATGCCATAATGGTCCGATGTTATTATAGTAGCCCCTATTTTTTGTGTGTTTGCTATGTTATGTTCAGACCTAGCATTTCTGATTGTACGGATTATTTCTGTTAAGTGATTGAAATTGGCAACATCATTAGGTGCGTCTGATGCCTGCCCGGATGGCCATGGAGCGATAATGAGTGCTTCCGGCCACCCATTTTCTGGAACAAAACGTTCCTGACATGTATATTTGAGCTGCTGCCATATTTCTTCAGTTATAAATGGGACAAATGGGTGCAACAAGCGTAAGGTTTTGTCAAGGACATCTACTAATATTCGCAAGGTTGTTTCTGTAGTGCGTGAATCAGCAAGCTGAAGTTTTGAGATTTCTATGTACCAATCTGCATATTCTCCCCAGATAAATTCATATGCTGTAGTTCCTGCCTGTCCATATTGATGTTGCTCAATCAATCTAGTGCAAGTTTCGCAAGTTTCGTCTAAACGAGCTAGAATCCAGCGGTCTGCTAATGAAAGTTCGTTATGGGACTCATTATATGGTATTGCATTTATTTTGCCGATAACATAGCGTGAGGCATTCCAGATCTTGTTGGCAAAGTTCCTATTTGCTTTTACACGGTCAATACTTAGATTCATATCGTTGCCTGGAGTAGACCCGGTGAGTAAAGTGAAGCGTAATGCATCCGTGCCGTATTCATCCATGACTTTTAGTGGATCAATGAC
Organism: uncultured Anaerolineales bacterium; assembly: GCA_963934935.1. Taxonomy (GTDB): domain Bacteria; phylum Chloroflexota; class Anaerolineae; order Anaerolineales; family UBA11657; genus UBA11657. Next base: position 1,569 of record CAWWAV010000129.1, on the reverse strand, counting down.
ATTTCCAAGAGTTTTACTCATTTTACGACCTTGTTCGTCGCGTACTAATCCATGCAGATAAACCTGTTTAAATGGTACTTGGCCAGTGAATTCGATACCCATCATAATCATGCGTGCTACCCAGAAGAATAAGATGTCATAGCCCGTTTCAAGCATTGTAGTTGGATAAAAGTATTTCAGATCATCAGTTTCTTCAGGCCATCCGAGGGTAGAGAATGGCCATAGACCAGATGAGAACCATGTGTCAAGGACATCCTCATCTTGTGTTAGAGTGATGTCTTCACCTAGTTTTTCGTATGCTTCTCGGTATGCTTCTTCTTCGTTGTGTGCACAAAATATACTTCCGTCTGGTGCGTACCATACAGGTATACGATGTCCCCACCAGAGCTGTCTCGATATACACCAGTCTCGAATGTTTTCTAGCCAGTTAGAGTAGGTTTTTTCAAAACGGGCTGGTGTGATGACAATACTCCTATCTTTAACTGCCTTCAGAGCGGCTTCAGCTAATGGTTGGATGCTAACGAACCATTGTGTGCTAATCATTGGTTCTACAATTTCTCCTCCGCGTTGAGTTCTGGGTACATTCAGCATGTGCGGCTCTTCTCGGTCTGTGAGGTTAACATCGTTCATGTCAGACCATAATTGTTTGCGGGCTTCAAACCGGTCAAGGCCAACATACGGTCCGCCAACTTCTGTGACCTTGGCATTACGGTCAAGAACCGATATGACAGGAAGGTTATGCCGTTGTCCAATTTCATAGTCGTTGGGGTCGTGCCCAGGCGTTATTTTGAGTGCTCCTGTACCAAATTGTTGATCAACGTACTCATCAGCTATAACAGGGATTTCTCGTCCAATTATCGGGACTAATGCGGTTCGCCCTACAAATTTTAGGTAACGCTCGTCCTCAGGATGTACCGCTACCGCTGTATCACCTAGGATAGTTTCTGGCCTTGTGGTTGCGACTGGAATATATTCGTCACTGTCCTTAAGTGGGTATTTGAAATAGTATAGTGTTGCTGGTTCTTGGCTATATTCGACTTCTAGATCACTCACAGCTGTTTTGAGTCCAGGCGACCAGTTTATCAATCGAGGTCCTCGATAAATCAATCCTTTGTTGTAGAGACGTACAAAAGCCTCTCGTACAGCAAGTGATAGACCTTTATCTAATGTGAATCGCTCTCGGTCCCAATCGCAGGAGGCTCCTAGTCGGCGGAGTTGATTGGTTATTTTATCTCCATATTCATGTTTCCATTCCCAGGCGCGTTCAATGAAGTTGGTCCGTCCGATTTCTTCACGGTTGGTTCCTTCATCAGCTAAGGCTTTTTCAACTTGCAATTGTGTAGCAATGCCTGCATGATCTGATCCGGGCACCCATAATGTGGATAGACCGCACATTCGGTGGTAACGGATCATGAGGTCTTCCATTGCTACGAACATAGCATGTCCTAAGTGTAATTCGCCGGTCACATTGGGTGGAGGAATTGCAATAACATAAGTAGGTATATTGGGGTTGAAGTCTTCATTTTGGGGTTGGTTGTGAGGCTTGAAATAGCCTTGTTCTTCCCACCA
>CAWWAV010000128.1:0-3978 GCA_963934935.1 uncultured Anaerolineales bacterium | reverse complement strand
ACCTAGAGGAGCTCAAATTGGCGCGATTGCTTCACCTCAGAGTAATCGTATAGAGAATAGAGCTGAGTTAGAAGTTAGGTATAGATCTATAGCCGAGAAATATGAGGGTGTTTCAGTTAAAAGGCCGAAAAATTGGGGTGGATATCGATTGTTGCCTGAGTCGTTTGAATTTTGGCAAGGGCGTTCCGATCGGTTGCATGATCGGTTTCGATATTATCTGGATGGTGCTGGCATTTGGGTAATAGAGCGTTTGGCGCCATGAAATGCTTTTCTATGCTGTATTACTGCGATATACAATTCAAAAAGAGTTCAGTCCGTAAAACTACAAAATTATGAAACCAAATCAGGGTGCCTAGTGTGATTGATACGACTAGGAAAAAACTTTGGTTGGTTGTAGTACCGTCAATATTGTTGTTCGGTACCTTAGTACTATTATCTAGTGTGTTGCGACACGACACAAATCAGTCGGTTAGATATAGTGATGATGTGGTTTTTGACATAACTGGGGAGGATAAGTTTGATGCTCAAATAAGGGCTTTGTGGCAGTTGAGCGGAAGTTACTTACGTGCTAGGCCAAATTTGGATTTAGAGTCAATACCTGTTACGGCTAAAGTAGTGCCATATGGCATAAATACTTTTTTAGAACAGGAAGTTGAAGTGCATAAAAGGGAAAAACAGGTGCAAATTATATCGGAGGCAGGGTTCGATTGGATTCGGCAGGAATTTCCATGGGCGGATATCGAGGTTCACGCTAAGGGCGATTTTGATGATCGCAGATCGGGAAATAGTGTTGATGCCTGGGTTAAGTATGATCATATTGTAGGATTGGCAAAGCAGTATGATTTAGAGGTGATAGCAAGATTGTCTTCTCCTCCTAATTGGGCGCAAGAATTAGGAGATGTTAATGGGGCGTTTGCTCCGCCGGCATCGTATGCGGATTTTGCTGATTACATTTATTCTGTTGTTGATAGATACAAAGGTGATGTGTCCTATTATCAAATTTGGAATGAGCCTAACATTTATCCGGAATGGGGCGAACAGCCAGTTAGTCCAGAGGACTATACAGAAATGTTGTGTGTGGCATACCGGGCTGTTAAGGAAGCCAATTCCGATGCAGTCGTGTTGGCAGCTGCACTGGCGCCTACTGTCGCACTTAGTGACAGAGACTTGAACGATTTCGTATATTTAGAAAGGATGTATCAATCGGGCGCAGCTGATTGTTTTGATATTATGGCAGTTCAAGGGTATGGTTTGTGGTCAGGACCAACTGATCACAGAATGCATCCTGGCGCAATAAATTTTGCGCGCAATAAATATGTACGAGATATTATGGTTGCTCATAATGATAGCGAAAAATCTATTTGGATAAGTGAGATGAACTGGAATGCATTTCCAGAAGGGAGTGGAATGCATCCTACTTATGGCCAGGTTACACTAGAGCAACAAGCAAAGTGGGTTCCGTTGGCCTATGAACGGGCAAGTAGAGAGTGGCCATGGGTAGGGGTTGTGAACTTTTGGTACTTCAAACGAGCAACTGATGCTGAAGTAGATCAGAGTTGGTATTACTTTCGAATGGCTGACTACGACTTTAACCTAATGCCCGTATATTACAGTGTTAAAGACTACATAGCAGGACGTAACAATTAAGGGTCCTTTGATTTACAAACTAGAAAATAGTGCTAGGGTTGTCCGCCAATATTTCGGATTAGTACTGGTCATGCTTTTGGCTACCTATCTGAGGTTCAATTTAATCGAATCGCAATCTTTGTGGTATGACGAAGGAAATTCTGCAAAAATGATATTTCGTAGCGCTATCGAGATTGTTTCGGCGTCTGCAGCAGATGTGCACCCGCCAGGATATTATCTTTTATTGAAAGTATGGTCTGGAATGATGGGCGGGTCTGAATTCGCGCTACGCAGTCTGTCAGCATTTACTGGTGTGGTTGCGGTTAGCGGTATCTATCTTATTGGAAAACAAATCGGCAATTATGTAGTTGGTAGCTTGGCAGCAATACTGGGATCTATACATCCAAGTCTAGTTTATTACTCCCAAGAGGTGCGGATGTATATGATGTGCACATTGTTGGGTGTCGTTTTAGTTTATTCAAGTATAAGACTTATTGAGGCTAGTAAAACAAACAGTGTTGCACTAGTTAGTATCTGGCGCATTTTATTTGTTGTGTGTGGTAGTGCAGGATTGTATGTACATTATTCCTTCGGATTTATATTGGTTGCCATAAATTTAGCATGTGGTTATGAAATTATTAGGTCCGACCGAGAACGAAGAAGAAGGATTGTGCTCGAATTTGTTTGTCTACAAATTGGTATTGTTGTGTTGTATATGCCCTGGTTGTCAACGGCAATCGAGCATCTGGTATATTGGCCAGCTGAAAGGGTTAGTTTATCAACTGAATACACTGTGTGGGACGTATGGAGTTGGTTGTCGTTCGGACCAACTATAGAAATTGCTGATATTATGCCTGGGTTAGTTTGTCTGGGTATTGTTGTCGCTATTGGATTGGCTAGTGGTAGGGGACGTATGGTATGGATTGCAACTTGGATGATAGCTCCAGTCGGTCTGATTCTGATTTTCGGGCTTTTTAGTGAAGCATTTGAAAAATTCTTGATCCTAGCAGTTCCAGCTGTCGCAATTATCGCTGCTAATGGATTTGAACGGTTAATAAAGTATTTTTATATCCCCGGTCGTATATTGTCTTTGGTTACATTTGGAATGATTATTAGTTGCACGTATCTCGCTCTTGATAACATGTATCACAATGAGTATTATCGGCGAGATGATTATCGTTTGCTTGTAGGAGATGTGCTCTACAAATATAAAGAAGGTGACGCGGTACTGTTGAATGCTCCTAATCAGGCGGAGGTAATTTCATATTATTACCCGAGTATGGAGAACGTATTTCAAGTAGCTCGTGCTAGACCATTTGATCCTCAGAAACAAATAGTTGAGCTAGAGTCAATCGCAGATGCTTATTCCAGATTGATTGGCGTTTTTTGGGGAGAAAAGCAGGCTGATCCGGAAGGTGTGGTTGAGAAATGGTTGAATTCGCATACATTTAAAACTGGTGAAAGATGGTATGGACAAGTTCGAGTTGCTACCTATGACGTAGCTGAGGAAGGCTACATGCAAGACATAGGAGGAAATTTTGCTGACGTCATTAGGTTGGAGAGATATGGGATAAATAGTAGGGAATTTAATCCTGAAGATGTGGTTCAGGTTACCCTTGATTGGAGTGCCAGTAGAGAGATAAGCTCTAGGTACAAAATTTTTATACATATTTATGATGATATTAATCTGCCTCCGATAGCGCAGAATGATAGCGAGCCTGTAGGTGGTAGTATGCCTACTAATTTATGGGCAAATAATGAGATAGTAACTGATATGCACGGCATATATCTGCCGGCCAACGTAAAAGAAGGTGTTTATACTTTGGCGGTTGGGATATATGCTCTTGATGGTGGTGAGCGATTAACAGTTGTCGGTAAACAAGATATGACAGATAGAATTGTTTTAGAAAAAATAGCTATAGTTGAATAGGAATATTTATGGTAAGAGAATATACATGGGCCGTGTTTGATATAGATGACACTTTGTATCCTGCTTCTTGTGGATTGTGGTTCGAGGTGCGAGATAGGATTCATCAATATATGGTAGATGTAGTGGGTTTGTCCGAAGATAAGGCGGCTTCACAGCGCGAAGCATATTTTCGCAAATATGGCACTAGCTTAGCAGGATTGCAGAATGATTACAAGGATTTTGACACGGATGGATACGTGGAGTATGTGCATGATGTTCCCTACAAAAATTATATAGGTACAAATATTGATCTTATCAGGGAGATGGAAGCATTGCCTTTACAAAAGGCAGTATTTACAAATTCGGATAGGAATCATGCGACTAACGTGCTTTTAGCACTCGGTATAGACCAATATTTTTCAGTAATTGTTGATGTGTATGCA
>CAWWAV010000127.1:0-3990 GCA_963934935.1 uncultured Anaerolineales bacterium | reverse complement strand
TCGTGGAACTAGCACATACGATGGTTTGTCACTAGCATGGTCTATTATTGAGTACGTGCACAACAATCCTGACCTACAAAGTAAAACATTGTTTGCAAGTCATTACCATGAACTCCTGGACCTTGAAAATGAGCTTACTGGAGTGAGAAATTACAATGTGGCCGTAGCAGACGAGAACGACTCGCTAGTGTTCACACATCGCATAATCCAAGGTGGTGCTGATCGTTCTTATGGAATACATGTTGCGCAATTGGCCGGACTGCCCAACAAAGTAATAACTAGAGCATACAAATTGCTATCCGAATTAGAAAACCCTGATCAAACCACAAAAACTGCTGTTTCCAACTCTGAAAAACATATAGATGAGTCATCAATTACTGATAATATACTAGAGGAATTTTGCAATTTAGAGATAGACAACCTTAGTCCGCTGCAAGCTCTACAACAACTATACGATTGGAAGCAAAGAATATCTGATTAACTACACCAACAGTCATTGCACCAAATCTGAGTAATCCTCAGTTATTACATCTTCAGGATTTGCCCCAAATAATGACAGTACTTCACTAATCAATTCAGATTTGTCCTCAGCATCTCGCTGACTCCAGGTACGACTTTTTACTTCAACAAACGTGCCCAAATCAGGACTGTTAAGTCGATCAAGATTGACATAAAACTCCACTTCACTGAAGGATACCTGCCAGCGCAATCTATCTTTTTCCACCTCACGTTCCTCCTCGGGAACAAAATATTCACGGTAGAATCGCAAAGTGTGCGGTGACGGTGCCAAATATCGCGACCGCGACAACAAAATTGAGCCTGCAAATTCTTTCTCTTTAGCAGGACCTAGAAGGGTGAGCCTATATCTTACATTTTCTACTTTGCCATCAGCATCTACAAGATCGTCTTCCCGAATACGCAATCGATGATCCTCAGATTCACCAAACAAAAAATATGTATCATACTGCTGGTAACGTACATGTCGAATAATATTGAAAGGATATTGCTGTAAAACATCAATCACTTTCTGTGGGTCTTTTATACGTGCTTTAGCCTGAATCTCAAAACTTTCTTGACGTTCCATGCCTCCTATCGCAACTAGCTTACTGAGTAAGCTCTGCTCGCGCTCCATAAGAAAATCATCTATTTTGATCGCATAATCATTAGCTGAGGCAGTCAGTTGATCCTCATCAACAGTAAGCAATTGCCGATTTTGCATTAACCACTCACCGTTCACCATCACGTCAGATACATCGGAAGACTTGCTCACATATACAATTTGCGAATATATAGAGTCTTGATCACGTTGAAAAGTAGGAGTGTTATGCAGAACATCCAAGTCCAGCACTACTAGGTCCGCACGTTTACCAACTTCGATAGATCCGGTGATATCGCTCATGTGCAAAGCACGCGCACCCATGATAGTAGCCATGGCAAAAGCTTGCCTAGCAGGTACTACGGTTGGATCACTTGTTGCACCTTTTGCTAGCAATGCGGCTAGACGAGTTTCCTCAAACATATCTAGGTCATTGTTCGATGCAGGACCATCAGTACCTATACCCACATTAAGTCCAATATCTAACATCTCAGTGATGGGTGCTATTCCAGAGGCAAGCTTAAGATTACTGGTCGGACAATGAGCCACACCAGCTCGGTAATGTTGCAACGTGCTGATTTCGCCTGAATCTAAATGTACGCAATGAGCAGCTAAGACTTTCGCATCAAAAAGACCCTGCTTTTTTACCCATGGTACTACTGGCATACTACGTTCGCTACGATTTTCTTCTACTTCCTTCGCTGTTTCCGCAATATGTATATGAATTGGAACATCATATTCCAGTGCCAGTGAAGTGCAAGCTTTAAGCATCTCACGTGTACTTGTATAAGGTGCATGCGGCCCAACTGATGGAAGTATCAAAGAATGTCCATGCCAATGTTCAATAAACTTGCGAGCCCTCAAAAGCCCATCTTCAAGACTAGGTGCGTCTGGAGTTGGGAACTTCAATACACTTTGTGAGCACAGAGCTCGCATGCCAACATCTGCGACGGCTTGTGCAACATCATGCTCGAAATAATACATGTCAGCAAAACATGTAACACCAGACCGTATCATTTCAGCACAAGCAAGCTGGGTACCAATGCGACAAAATTCAGAAGTAACAAACTCTTTTTCTACTGGCATCATATATCCAAGTAGCCACACATCTAGACGCCGATCATCTGCAAGACCCCGCAATAAGGTCATAGCCGCATGCGTATGCGCATTGATCAAACCTGGGATTATGGTCTTGCCACTGCAATCGATTGTCAACGCATTTTCGTATTGATTATTTATTTCATTAGAGGGGCCAACTTCTACTATGTTGTCTCCTCTAATTACCACTGTACCAGTATCAAATACATCCCACGTTTCATTCGCAGTGACTACGGTAGCACCAGAAAGAATCAAATCTGTGGGTTTCACAATAAAATAACCGGTCGCGATAACATAACAGTATTATAGTACCTTTTTCGTTCGTTTCGCTGATGATATACTGATTGCCACTTATTGGAGACACAAAGATATGCGTACTATAGATCTAATTCTGAAGAAACGTGATGGTGAAGAATTAAGTAATTCGGAAATCGAATGGTTCGTGCAAAATTTCACATCAGGAAATATACCTGATTACCAGATAGCAGCTATGTCTATGGCAATCTTTTTCCGCGGTATGACTGCGCGTGAAACCACTGACCTTACCATAGCAATGGCTAACTCCGGTGACACCTTAGACTTAAGTGATCTCATACCCGGCGTAGTAGTCGACAAACATTCTACAGGAGGAGTAGGAGATAAGACCACTCTTGTGTTAGCACCTATAGTAAGCGCTTGTGGTGTTGTCGTAGCTAAGATATCAGGTCGAGGGCTTGGTCACGGAGGAGGAACACTAGACAAACTTGAAGCCATACCAGGATTGCAGATACAGCTCACCTCTGATCAATTCCGAGCCCAAATAAAAGAAACCGGGATTGTAGTCGCTGGTCAATCAGCAAGCCTGGCTCCTGCAGATGGAAAGCTATATAAAATACGCGATGTCACTGGGACCGTAGCAAGTAATGCATTAATAGCCAGTTCGATAATGAGCAAAAAGTTTGCTGCTGGAGCCCAAGCCATCGTCCTTGACGTCAAAACCGGCAACGGTGCATTCATGACAACACTGAAAGATGCGCGAGAATTAGCTGAACTTATGGTTGCGATAGGACGAAATAGTGGGCGCAAAACAGTGGCTGTAATATCCGACATGAACCAACCACTTGGATATGCAGTCGGCAACGCTTTGGAGGTTAGGGAGGCTATACAAACCCTTCGAGACGACGGTCCACCGGATCTGCGCGAACACTGTCTAAAAATGGCCGGCCATATGCTCCACTTGTCCGGGAAAGTCGATAGTGTGTCGGCCGGTTCAGAATTAGCAAACAAGACACTCAAGGATGGAACTGCATTTCAAGAATTCCTGAAAATGGTTTCTGCACAAGGGGGAGATACGAATTACATAGACAATCCAGAACAACTAGACAAAGCAAAAATCATCTCAACTGTTAAATCTCCTCAAGGTGGCTTCCTGTCTCGGATGGATGCTATCAATATCGGAAAAGCTGCTGTAATGCTTGGCGCTGGAAGAGAAAGGAAAAATGACCCTATAGATTTAGCTGTTGGAATTGTAGTACATCAAAAAGTTGGCTCACGCATTAATACAGGTGACCCTTTATTTACTGTTCACGCTAACAACCCTGAAACAACTAACCCGGCAACCGAAGAAGCACTTGCAGGAATCGACATTACGATGGAAAAGTCTCCCGCACTACCATTACATTATGACCTAATAGAATGATTTCACGCATTATTGGATAAAAACCTATACATATTATCTTCAAATATTTGAAAGATACGGTATATAGAGATATTTATCATAGGTATTTTAATGCTTCAGCACACACAGGAAATTCCTT
>CAWWAV010000126.1:0-4014 GCA_963934935.1 uncultured Anaerolineales bacterium | reverse complement strand
GATAGTTAACTATCGCACCTTGCTGCATCAATAGCTGTATGATATCTAGTGCTGGTGCTTCACGTACATCATCCACGTCAGCCTTGTACGCAACACCTAATATCAGAACCTTAGATCCGCGAACTGGTTTACTATCTTCATTCAAAGCTTCAGCAACCTTTCGCACCACATACCGAGGCATATTAGTGTTTATTTCATCAGCAAGCTCTATAAAACGCGCATTAAAATTCAGAGATTTTAGCTTCCATGAAAGATAAAGGGGATCAATAGGTATACAATGTCCTCCCAAACCAGGTCCTGGATAAAATGGCATATATCCAAATGGTTTCGTTTTTGCAGCTGCTATTACTTCCCATACATCAATTCCCAACTTATCGCACATAATAGCGATTTCGTTAATAAGACCTATATTTACAGCTCGAAATGTGTTTTCAAGCAGTTTCACCATTTCAGCTGCTTGTGTAGAAGAGACTTTAACCACCTCTTCCACTACTGTATCGTAGAGTGCCATAGCTACATCGGCACAATCTAATGTGATCCCACCAATTACTTTCGGTGTGTTGCGAACACCATAAGTGGTATTTGCCGGATCAATTCTTTCTGGTGAATATGCTAGAAATATGTCTTCACCAACAACATATCCATTTCCAAGCATAATAGGCAATACCACCTCAGCAGTAGTGCCAGGATACGTTGTGCTCTCCAAAATAATCAGAGTGCCTGGCCGCAAATGCTTAGCTATTTGATCAGCGGCAGCTACAACATATGACATATCAGGATCCCGAGTTTTCCGAAGTGGTGTAGGAACACATATGCTAATAGCATCGAGCTCACCGATAGCTCCGTAATCCTGCGTGGCCATTAGTCGGCCCGTTGAGACCATATCACTAAACAAATCGGCTGATATATCAGTGATATAACAATCCCCCCTATTCAGAGCATCCACTTTGCTTGAATCTGTATCAATACCCACAACATGGTAGCCTGCCTGAGCAAATTCAACAGCCAAAGGCAGCCCAACATAGCCAAGGCCAATAATCCCTACGCGGGCCTCTTTATTTTGGATCTTATCTGTTAGAGCTGCACTAAGCGTTTTGGGCATGGCCAAAGCGAGCGATCAATCCACCACTACTCGTTCTCCATTAGGGAGTTCCGTGATTGTGTCACTTAAACCATCTTCCTTGAATTGTTTAATAATATCCGTAATAGTGTCATCCAGTGCAATACTCGGATTCCACCCAATGAGGTCATTAATGCGACTAATATCAGGAATCCGACGACGCATATCTTCAAATCCTTCTTCCGTAGCTTGTTCATAAGGAACTAGGATGATCTTTGACTGACTATTACACATATCTTTTACTTTACGCGCCAAATCGATAATAGATATTTCATCTTTAGCGCCTATATTGAATACACGCCCTTCGGCTTCAGAAGATTCAGCCAATGATTTAATTGCAGGGATAACATCTCTCACATCGCAAAAGCACCGACTCTGATTGCCGTCTCCGTAAACTGTTATGTCAGCACCGGACAAAGCCTGACTCACAAAGCGCGGTACTACCATCCCATAACGTCCCCGTTGACGCGGACCTATCGTATTAAACAAGCGGAAAATTACTACTGGTAGACCCATTTCCTTATGGTAAGCCAATGCCAGGAATTCGTCCAACGCCTTCGAAGTAGCATAAGCCCAACGATGACGAGTAGTAGCACCAATCAGGCTATCATCATCCTCCTTGAAAGGTACGTTACTCAATTTCCCATAAATCTCAGATGTTGAAGCAATAAGTATTTTTTTGCGGTAACGACGAGCTGTCCGCAACACGTTCTCTGTACCCATGACGTTAGTCTCTATTGTATGGACAGGGGAACGAACAATCAGCTCAACCCCAACTGCAGCAGCTAAGTGTATGATGATATCGCACTCGCTCACTAGACGATCCATTACAGTTGTATTAGTAATGGATTCAACTACTAATTGAAATTCCTTATTGTTTGACACTGAATCGACATTTTGCATTCTGCCAGTAGAAAGATCATCTATGGCAACCACACTATGGCCAGCTGCCAATAGATCTTCCGATAAATGACTACCAATGAAACCAGCACCACCTGTAATAAGAAATCTCATATATTTACTCTACTTATCATTACGCACAAAACGAAATACTCAAAGTTTCACGCTTGTTATTTTGGTTATTACATTTAAACTGGTACATCTTCTTTGCAAACGAGAATTATAACTTCCAGCATGAACCCTGTCCACACTAATGCAATCACCCTATAACAAGTCTAATTGCTCGAAAACTGCCTGAGCCCCATTATTGTCTTCCCTATTCATTTCAGTGATAAAACCTGGTAAGCGACTAAAATCTTCGTGAAGTACAGGACGCTTATTAGGATTGTAAAGAGCCGCTGCAGGATGGAACATAGGCACAACAACACGGGAACCGAAACGTTTAGGTACCCCGTGGATATCACTGATTCGGGTACCAGGAAACCAGCGTGCCATCGAGAATCTACCTAAAGTTACAATTACACTTGGATCAATCAAGTCTATCTGTCTCTCAAGATATGCATTGCAAGATGCTATCTCTTCTGGATTTGGATCACGGTTTTGTGGCGGACGGCATTTCACTATATTGGTTATATAAACATCTTCACGTCGTAAATCAATTCCTTGTAGAAGTTCGTCAAGAAGCTTGCCCGCTGCACCTACAAATGGCAACCCATTTTCATCCTCATGTTTGCCAGGCCCCTCTCCAATAAACATAATATTTGAGTCAACATTTCCTGACCCAGGAACTGCATGTTTGCGGGTGTGGGCCAATTCACACAATTCACATGCCCTTATTTTAGTGTCTAGAACTACCAGACTATCCGATTCAAAGGCCATATCTATTATTCCTAAATTTGTGATACTGAACTGAGATTATCGTTTACCCAATCCCACAACATCCTTACTCCAGTGATAGGATCAACCTGAGGATTCCAACCACAATTCCTAAATAAGCTTGTATCACTAATATATACTTTCTGGTCTCCAGGTCTCCAATCGTGATGGGCCACAGATATGCTTCTTCCAGCCAATTTGCTTAGAACAGGCTCCATTTCATTCCAAATGGAAACTGTAAATGCTGCTCCCCCTCCAATATTAAAAACCTCTCCTGTAAATCGAGATGGGTCGCTTAATACTAAATCATATGCATCTAACAAGTCGTCCACCCACAGTATATCGCGCACCTGTTTACCATCCCCATAAATATTAATTTCGGACTCCTGCTGTATGGAAATAATAAAATGAGCCAGCCAACCTTGATCCTCTACACCATATTGACGTGTCCCATAAATACATGATTGTCTAAACACAACTGTGGGCAATCCATAAATACGCGCATAGTCGCGTACATATTGGTCTCCTGCTCCTTTAGAGCATCCGTAAGGTGAATGAAAATCCAAAGGATGATTTTCTGAGATACCCAAGGGTAAATCCTTGTATGTCCACCGTTTTTCTGATTCCACCACTGTTAGTTGATCCATAGCTCCATACACCTTATTTGTGGAAGAATATACAACTAAAGGGTTCCTGATTGACTTTCTCGCTGCTTCCAACACATTAAAGGTTCCAACCGCATTAATTTCGAAGTCCTCTCTAGGACATCTGATAGATCCGGTCACAGCTACCTGAGCAGCAAAATGAAAAATAGCATCTTGTTCAGACACTGCCGAATTGACACTTTCAACATCACGTACGTCTCCCAGAGAAAATTCTAGACCACTGGAAAATCTTTCATTTAGCCAGTCCAGATTTTTTGATGACCCTTTCCGAGAAAGATTGTCAAATAATGTGACATTGTGACCACACTGCAACAAGCGAGCCGCATAATGGCTACCAATAAATCCAGCCCCTCCTGTGATCAGTACATTTGCCATAACTTAATAACTACACCTGGTTTATGTAACAGCCACAGTACAAATTGCCTATTGTTGATCTAAGTAGTACGCAAATAA
>CAWWAV010000125.1:0-4065 GCA_963934935.1 uncultured Anaerolineales bacterium | reverse complement strand
TATTTGTATATCAGATAAACACAGGTTTTCATTGGCCTTGTGTTTTAATAGATTACTTAATTTGGGAGCCTTGGGCCAATCTTGTAGTTTAGCTACTGAAATGTGTTCAGATTTAATGGTATCCGCGATTGTATTTAGGCGGTATTGGTCACTAGTAAAAATAGCAGGATGTACTCTTGAAAATTTGGATATTTTCCGTAAATGGATTTGTGCAGCTATTACGTTGGTCGTTGCTAAGGCTCTGAATTTCTGAGCTGTTATTTTAGCTTTGCTGCGGAAGTTTATAGGCGGTTTAATTTCTTCAAATACGACATCGATATTATTGTGAGAACAATAATGTTCACATACATTGGCAATGTACATGTCGTTCACGATGGGATAAGGGTCAGTCGGATAACGTACTTTTCGATAGTCAAATGTTATTACCTTGGTAGGTTTATGGATGGCAAGGGCCGTGGTAACTATTTCAATCAATTGGATTATATGGTTGTATGACCACCTGGAGTACCATACTAAATTTTCTATATAACCGTCTGTGACGTCCAAGCTATCTGTAAAATCAAAATTATTTCTTATCCACTGGGTAATTTCTAACGATTTATAAGATGCTCTAGTACGACCGTCTTTAGACAAATACGGTTGTGTATCATTACAGATATATCCCTTGCGAGTAAGATATGCTCTTATGTTTGGATATAAAGCTATCACTATGAAATTTCCGTCTGAGCAATTTCGTTTGCTATATCGGGAAGAGAAGCTTTCAGCAGCAAGCTGGCTGTCAATTATTACCAGGATCTTTTTTTCAAACATGAGTCATAAATTCTTTCATATCTATCAGGACGATTCTCATTGAATGGTTTTCTTTTCGAATATACTCACATTACTGTAGCGGTCTCGTCTCAATTCTGATGGGAACATAGCTACTAAGTTGTAGGACTCTGAAGAAATTGACTCCAAGTTTATCTCCGGAGTGTGTACATCACTAGTGGTGGTTACAATAATGTCAGGATTATATGAGTTTATATATTTTTTTATCGCCACAGCTTTTGCATCTTTTGGTTTCCTTATTAAAGCTTGTTCTATGAATTGGGTATTCTCTACATTAGTAAATGCTGGAGGAATATAGAAATACCAAACATCTTTGAGTATTTTGGTATCCACAGGATAATTTTGCGATAGCCATGTTCCTACGTGGATTCCTATGTCTGATCGCTTATCTCTACTATCTCGCCAATCTTGGTGAGAATAGATAATGTTTAACACCATCACTAGGCATGCACCTGCTCCTAGTAGTCCGCTCGTAGGTATAGTCCAAGAGGATCTTATTTCATTTATACTAACCAAAAGTGGAATCAAGGATAGGGCATATAAAAGTCCTATTACTGGGATGATATGCCTTATCGCGGCGTAAGCGTTGAATAACAAGATAATGGATATCACGATAAATGAGTAAATGAATAGTTGTTTAATCTTATAGTTTGATATGTTTTCCTGGTACTTGCGACTTAGTATCAGACCGATTATCACAAGAGGTATGATGACTAGCCATCCCCAATGCAAGGCTTTACCCAAACTTATTATGAATTCAATTATGTTTGGCTCAGCACCTCCTATTCCGTAAGAAGACCCAAGCATGGTATATCTAAATTCAAATCCAAAATGCGCTAGGAAGCTTGATGGATTTGCTATATAGGCAGGACTTACAAGGAAAAACACTAGCGAATATATTAAGAAAGTTGTTGCGTAAAGTGATATTGTCATTATGGTGAATAGTTTCACCGAGGGCTTGATTTGGTCCAATGTTCGGACTTTTGTAAACCCATACCATGATAACAAGCTAAACCCGATTAGTCCCAATGATGTAAAAGCCCCGCCCCAAATGATTACTTGTACTAATGGACGCCATTCGGTGAATATTTCGAGAAGCCGTTGGTGTTGAGATGCATTTACTCCTGGCGCCGTCCAAGCATGTAACAATGTATGCGCTTCAAAATCATGTTGTATAAGTCCCGAAAAAATTAGAATAACTAATATGATTCCAATGAAAGCTAATATAGGGAACAGTTTTTGAAAGACGTTTGCATAGCTTCGTATGGTTTTTGTGAAGTGATCTTTATTATTTCGATTGATCCATAGGCAAAATACTGTAACACTAGGGATTAATAGTAGGAGTGGGATTGATCCAAACTTTGTAGCGAATGCGAGCGCGCTGATTATTGTCGCTAATAAAAAGAGTTTAGAACACGGATTATCAATCAGTTTTAAACCTAATAATAGGCTCAAAAAAACTAGTGACTGTTCTAGTGGATTAGGCCTGACGTTTACGCTCCAAAAAAGAAACTGGGGCATACTCCCTAGTAGTATGGATGCTGTATACGCGAGTAATCTAGACTGGAAGAGTTCTCTTATTAATGCATAGAAAATTACAAGTGTAATGCTCGCAAAAATAATATTTAATGTACGCCATGTAATGATTATTATTTTGTAATCAATGTCTGATAGCAATGCGTAGGGATATAAAATCACACCGGCAATGTTATAAAACAATTTAGGATATGCCATATATACTTGTACTGGGCCTGAGAATAGAGGCCCATTCTTGTAAGCGTCCAGCCATCCTAAAGCGATTTCCGATTCACCATGATCAAAGTGTCTGACCATGTTTATATCATCTAATCCCACAAATAAAAGTGGCAATCCATATATTATGGGAATGCAAGCCAACGACGTTATGACTAAGACGGTGCTAGTAGAGAGTCGAATGTTAAACACGGAATAGCCTCAGTTTTATAACTAGTCTTTTTATAATCCCAAAATTAACTGATGCGATTGTAATAGAATGAATTATTGCAATCATAGCCACATATAATATGGATGACCGCAACCCTATTTTTGAGATTCCGACAGGTATTTGCGATAGGATAATAACTAAATACACGCCTATAAAAGCGCTTAAAATTATATGAATTGAAACATCGGTTATTAAATGTATGATCAGCGATGTAAGTATCAGTAAGTATGGACAGATTGCCGTAACTATTACCGTCGGTATTTTGGCATAGATCTTGGGATGAGAAACTAATTTTTCTCCTGTTCTGATACGCAATCTTGATTTATAGCGTATAAACGCTGTTATAGAATCTGGGTATCTGTCGTGACAAACACTTAATTTTGGGATATTTACGAACTGAGCTATTCTCCGCGCTCTATTACAGAATTCAAAGTCATCCATATCCCAGGGTATATCGGTCGCTAAATAGCCTATTTCTTCGAATATAGACTTAGGTATAACGCAGTTGCAGAAAGGCACTTCTGTCCATGATACGAATTTAGACTTTTGGTTAACGTGCCCAGGCAAACCTTCTGTAAGTTTATTTTGTGATACTGCGAAAGCGAGTTCACTTTTCCAGCTAGTTCTGGTAGGTCTTTCAGGTCCAGTAATAATTAGTTTCTCGGTGGGGTTAAGCTTGCGTGCCTGTTCTACCCAATGCGAGTCCGGTATAGTGTCATCGTCTAAAAACCCAATTAGTTTTGCTTTCGATACCGCTATACCTTTGTTTCGCCGGATATTAGCGTGCAGATCTTGGCAATTTATAAGCTCCAAATCAAATCGTTGATATGTTTCTGTAATGATCGGGCAGTTTCCGACAATAATTACTTCGAATGTTGTTTGGCCTTTTTGTTTTGACAAACCATCAAGACATTTCAATACGTCTGTGGGCCTAGAGCACGCTATTATTATTGATAAACGCGGATTGAGTTTTAGCATATGCGCATTTTGAGGTTATCCTCTCAATGTTCTACCCACGAGAGTTTTTGCGGCGTTTAATGTGAGTTCTGGTAGATATTTAGCGTTGACTGATATATTACTGTGTATTGCACACGACCAAGTACAGTTGCATTTCCCTTCACCTAAATATGCTTTTCGGAAATTAGAGTACGCATCCTCCGCTAAAACCTCAGAGATGTTGTAATTATGATTTCTTAGGTTGCCGACGCTTTTCATGAGAGGTTCACACGGAAATACTTCACCCGTCTCATCTATTACTAAGATATGGCGTCCCG
>CAWWAV010000124.1:0-4114 GCA_963934935.1 uncultured Anaerolineales bacterium | reverse complement strand
TTCTAATGCTGCCTGTAACTCACCTAATAGGTCATGTTTTGCCGCTTTGCCAGCAACTTTTATTGCACTTCGGATGGCACGGCTATTGGATCGACCGTGGCCTACGACAACTATTCCATTAAGCCCTAATAGTGGGGCTCCTCCATGTTCATTTGGGTCTAAAGTGCGCGCGGTATTTTGTATTGATTTTCGTACCAGGATGCCTCCCAGCATCGAAAGGATGTTAGATTTGATGGCGTCTTTTACTAGCATCGTAACCATCTTTGCAACCGCTTCAGTTATTTTTAGTGATACATTCCCAGTGAATCCATCTGTTATCACTACATCTGCCACTCCGGCAAACATTTCCTTTCCTTCCACATTACCTATAAAGTTAATATTTTGATCATGCTTCATAAGTGCGTGGGCTTCTTTCGTGAGTAGATTTCCTTTGTTTTCCTCTTCGCCGTTAGACAACAGGCCCACTTTCGGGTGTGTTATTCCTAGCACTTTGTTTGCATACAAGCTTCCCATGATCGCAAACTGATGGAGGAAATCTGCCTTGCAGTCGCTGTTTGCTCCTACATCCAACAAAATAAAATATCCTTGTGCAACAGGAATGAGAACAGCTATTGCTGGTCTGCGCGTATAGGGCATGCGCCTTAAAGTAATCAATCCGTTCGCCAAAATTGCACCTGTGTTTCCAGCAGACACAAAAGCATCAGCCTCTCCATTTTTCAGTAGTCGCATGCCTGCAGCAATTGAGTTTTTTGTTTTAGTACGAGATGAGAAAGCCGGAGATTCATCAGACTCTATTTTTTCTGGTGCATGAACAATACTTATCTTAGTGTTCGAGGGATGGTCGATTTGCTGTAACGCCGGTACTAGGAGTGCTTCATCACCTGTTATTAGTATCTCGTAGCCAAATTCTGACGCCGCAGCTATGGCACCATGTAGTTCTGGGAATGGATAGTCGTCACTCCCCATCCCGTCTAAGGCAATACGTTGTGGTCTATCTTTCACTTAGAGTACCTAACTTGAGAATTTAACATGTTCTAATTGTTGTAAACACCAGTTATTTACTTTCGATACGCACAAATATATAACGTTGACACTAAATAGTGCAATGCTATAATCGCCTCAGTTAGCGCTCGTGGCGGAATTGGCAGACGCGTCAGGTTGAGGGCCTGGTGACCGTTGAGGTCGTGTGAGTTCAAGTCTCACCGAGCGCACAGTATGATTTTATGCAGTAATAAAGCTTGAAATATATTGTTGTTTTATATTCTGGGTAGCTATTATGGAAAATTTAGTAACTGATAGTAATATGATTGAGGGCGTGCAACATGTTCTGTTTGCCCCTTATGGGGACGAAAGAGGGACATTTAGAGAGACGTTTAGAGCGGAATGGTTTCCTCAAGTTGACTGGAGTAATATACAAGCTAATCGTTCTGATTCCGATGCCAATGTCCTTAGAGGATTGCACTATCATCATCATCAATATGATTATTGGCTAACAGCTAACGGACGTATTAGGGTAGCTCTTTGTGACTTGCGTATAAATAGATCTTCATTTCGGTCGGTAGAAATAGTGGAGATGGATGGTGACAGTATGAAAGGTCTGTTAATACCTCCTGGTGTAGCACACGGATTTGTTACTTTGACCGAAGCTACAGTAAATTATATAGTTAGCAATTATTATGATGGAAAAGATGAGTACGGTGTAGCTTGGAACGATCCTGAGCTTGGGGTTGATTGGAAAGTAGATAACCCTCAAGTGTCTTTAAGGGATCAGAACAACCCTTTATTTAGCGAAGTTGATGGTGTAACACTGTAAGGTGGATTTGGAAATGAGTCAAGGTGCCTGCATGACAGGATTAAAGTAGTAGTAAATTGCCTTGTTTATATCTGAGAGAATTCGTGCATTTTTATCCCAATATGTATATTCGGGTACCCAGATATAATATACGATGACATAGTCACCTGATGGCGTAAAGACAATTCCTGCATCACCTATTGGTTCTCCCTCGGCCCAGCCGTGCTTATGAGCTATTTTTGTCCCTTCAGGAACTCCGGCTTCAAGTAATACGCCGATTTTGTTTTTTGACAGCCACTCAATCATAGCTATACATTCTGATTGTGTGATTTGATCTCCCAACACCTCTATAAGTAGACCAGTGTTATGTCTTGAGCATTCATATATACCCTTTAACAACAAGCCTATGTCTGACGCCGTAGTTTGCATGTATGGGTCAGGTTCGGTTGTGATATCAGTCCTAGAATTTGCTGGTGTATGTCGAAAACCTGGGATTTCTTTACTATCATAAAGTCCTCCAATGAAGGTGCTATTTAAGCCCAGCATTTTGTAGGTGTTGTTCAAGCGTTTGAGGCCAAGGTTTGGGTCAAGATCGCCTATCCAGTCTATTAGTACATTGCTAGTCCAATTGGAACTTTCTGTAATGGATTTTTCAATAAGGTCTAACTCATAAGGCAATGCTCCTTC
Source organism: uncultured Anaerolineales bacterium (assembly GCA_963934935.1). Classification (GTDB taxonomy): domain Bacteria; phylum Chloroflexota; class Anaerolineae; order Anaerolineales; family UBA11657; genus UBA11657. The sequence goes on along the minus strand of CAWWAV010000124.1, from coordinate 1,635 downwards.
ATTGATTTGTCTATAAAATTCGACCAAAAATGTGATTTTAATTATGCTCATGCCTGAAAAAGCTATATCAGGCTCAGTTGTTAGTTCAGTTCCTTCCATCCAGTTGCGATGTAGGATAGTGTTTGTGTTTAAATCAGCAATAAATATACTTAGTAGGCCTTTAAAGTTACTAGCGTTCAGATATTCACCTAATTGCGTTTCTAGTGTTTTGAAGGTTGGAGATATCGCTGGTTCAGTTTTGACTATAAGTTCCACACTTCTGTCTGCTGATTTACGAAGTGCTGTGGATATTGCGCCAATAGATTCTTCTATTTGTAATGATGTCCCAGGTGGGCTGGTAATGGTCATTAAGTGCTTAGAGTCAGTCATTGGAGCATAAACTGGACGATCATATCTTAAGGCAACATCATGTAGGAATTCACGTAGCTTGGATCTAGAGAAGGAAGCTTGCAACGGCACATTTTGCGGGTGTGGAACTTGCTGTTGTCCGAGTAAATTAAACCAGAAACGCAAAGCTTGTTTTGGCAAATTAAGGTCTTTAAGCATTGCGTCTCCCTTAATCTGGAATTCAATTTGGGTGGGATCTAATATAAAATTCGTGTTTTCATAATATATGGTTATAGGACCATTGTATACGCTGTATAGTTTTGCTAGAGCTTTATCTCGGTGTAAGTTTTCTACTGCTACATCAGCTAGTATTACTCCTTCGGGTAGGGTGTAATGATAATTGCTGAATAAAATGTATTGGTATCCGGTGAGGACGCTAGCCGCCAATATTGATAATAGTGAAATCCATGCTGCTAATTTCACTGATTTACGGCGCCGTCGATATCCAAGACTTAGATTAGAGTACATAGTTTTGATGATTAAGATGTAATTTACAATTATCGTATATTTTACAGTGCATGTATAATGTCATGTGTTCATTACTTGACTAAAAATCTGCGTAAGGTTACAATTTCGCCGCTAATGTAACTAGGAGAATAAAAAGATGTTAAGGATTAGATTGCGTCGGCAGGGTGGCAGGAAACAACCTACCTACAGAATTGTGGTTACTGACCAGAGAGCTGCACGTGATGGAAAGTTCGTGGAGATTATAGGGCATTATAATCCGCGTACAGAGCCATCAGTTGCCAAAGTCGATGAGGAGCGCGCTTATCATTGGCTAGGGAATGGAGCACAGCCTTCGGATGCTGTAAACCGCATTTTTGGTTGGACTGGAACCCTCGATCGATTCACTCGGATGAAGAATGGTGAGGACATTACACAACTTGTTAATGAATCTATTGATGCGGCAGAAGCTAGGCCGAGCCCGACGAAAACCAGGCATGCTGCTCCAGAGAAATCATTGTCTAATAAAAAATCAAAGGATGATTCTGAGTTAGATGATAATAATGCCATAGAGGATAGCACTCAAGACTCTACTGAGTCTAGTGAAGACAAATCAGAACAGGCTGAAATGGAGTCGGAGGATGCACAGGTGGATGTGGTTGCTGAGGAGAATGTTGAAGTCTCTGAGAATTCTGGCGATGATAGTTCTGAACAACCCGAAACTGAAGCTGATGAGTCTCCCGCGGAGTCTGAGGAGAATGTTGAAGTCTCTGAGAATTCTGGCGATGATAGTTCTGAACAACC
>CAWWAV010000123.1:0-4121 GCA_963934935.1 uncultured Anaerolineales bacterium | reverse complement strand
CAAATCCAAAAGCCATAAAGTTTGTGACCAACACCAATCCAGCCATACCATCCAACCCATCAGTAATATTTACAGCATTGGATGTACCAACAATAATAAAGACACCTATGGGAATATAAAGTAAACCTATGTCCACTTTTCGAGGAAATCCAGGTAATGCCACACTATGTATGTCAAATGCAAAATAAAGCACTAGTACTGCTACAAGTGCAATTATCACTTGGGTAATAAGCTTGTAACGGGCACGAATCCCCTCACCCTTACGACCATTTCTTAAGCCATACCAATCGTCCCACATACCCAACGCAGCAAATCCTACCAACACAGAGAGCGGCAGTAAAATAGAACGTCCAGTGACCACTTTTGCCAAACTAACCAAATTAAGTACTGCGGTAATCGCCAGCACTGGTGCTATGACTAGCAAACCTCCCATAGTAGGAGTGCCGAGCTTGGAAAAATGTGTTTGAGGTCCATCAATCCTTATCTGTTTACCGATTTTTAGGCGCCTAAGTATCTCCAGTAAAGGTCCACCCCAAATCACAGTCATTACGAACGTAATACTAGCTAAAGTTAGCGAAAATATTCCTTCGGGATTCATGCTAATATTTCCAAGTTATTAACCAAACTGTCAAGTCCCAGTCCCCTGGAGCCCTTGATTAGAACTACATCTCCCATGCCGATATTATTTGATAAATAATTTAGTGCGTGTTTGCTATCTCGACATTGAACTATTTCACTCTTGGTCATCCCAGCTTTAAGAGCGCCTTCTGCAATAAGAGAACCCAACTCCCCTACGGTGACCAGCAAATCAACCACATGCCGTGCTCGCGTGCCTACAGAAATATGACCTTGATGTTCAAAAGGACCAAGCTCTAACATGTCACCAAGAACAGCTACACGTTTTTCCGCATCTAAATCATCCAGCAAATTAAGAGCAGCAATAGTTGATTCTGGTGATGCATTGTAACTATCATCTAGCAGCATACTCCCCTGTGGGCCTGGAACTGCGTACAGACGCAATTGTGTCTGTCCATCTTGCGCCTGTAGACCTTCTAGTATCTCCTGCCAGGTTAGTCCTTCCACCAGTCCTATCGACGCAGCACGTAACGCAGTATGAACTGAATGCCGACCAAGAAGTGGAACACGCACATGTAAAGTATCACCATCGTAATGCACCTTAAATCTAATGCCATTTAATCCCATACTATGGACATCCGATGCCCACAAATCTGCACTGGAATTTAATCCATAAGTGAAGATTCGCGATGATGCTTTATCTCGCATAGCCATCACAATAGGTTCATCAGCATTCAAAATGGATATTCCATCTGGTGCTTTTGGAAGAGCTTCTACTAGCTCTGATTTCCCAGTAGCTATGTTTTCGAGACTACCAGCTCGTTCTACATGAACTGGATATACGTTTGTTATCACTCCCACATGTGGAGAAGCTAGACTGCAAAGAAATTTGATCTCCCCTATAGTGTAAAAACCCATCTCCAATACAGCATATTCATGCCGTTCTTGCAGTGCCAACAAACTTAAAGGAAGACCAATTTCATTATTCAGATTACCTTCGGATTTAAGAGTTTTGAATCTCTTAGATAAAACTGATGATGCAAGTTCCTTCGTGGTGGTTTTTCCAACACTACCAGTGATACCTACAACTCGAACGTCCAACTGGTTACGCCAGTATTGTGCAAAACGCTGCAATGCTTTTAGTGTGTCTGACACTCTCAAGCATACTGGTAAGACTAAATGCTGTAATTGTTGTTCAATTGAACTAATATCTCGCAAATCTAAACAAACAAAATCACTTCCGACATCATGCTCCACAAAAGCTGCTATAGCACCTCCATTAAAAGCTTGTTCAACATATCTGTGACCATCATCTTTTTCTCCAGACAAGGCCACAAATACTGAATCCTGAGTTGTCTGGCGCGAATCAATTACTACATTTGCAATTGTTTTGGACAATACGTCATTATCCAAATGCAATCCGGTTAGAGCAGTAACGGCTGTACCTAAACTCAGCATTGTGACCTCATATTATTCATCGGAAACTAATCGCTGCCTGATTTCCTCTGGAGGAATCTCCATATGTATTACTAGTCTTTGAACCATTTTTGCAAATGTAGGTGCTGCTGTTGATGATCCCCAAGGACTGGTCATAGGAGCATCCAATTTCACATATATTATGAATCTCGGTTGGTCCACTGGACCCCAGCCAATGAAAGATGCCATAGTACGCTCAGGATCATAACCATATGGCATTGGTATTTGAGCTGTACCTGTTTTGCCAGCAAGCCTATAACCGTCTACTAATGCCTTTGAATGTGATGTCTCTGTTTGCAGGCTATTTGTGAGCATATCTGTCAATGTATTAGCTACTTCTCTAGAAATGGGGTTTCCCAATATCTTGGGTTTGGCTGTATAAATCATGTCACCATCACGAATCTCCTGCAACAAATGTGGTTGCATGATAACTCCATCATTAGCTACTGCAGACACAGCTGTAAGCATCTGTAAACCAGTTACAGCCAAGCCCTGGCCAAAAGAATTAGTTGCCAGATCTGCATCATGCCAATTTGGATCACCAGGCCGACGGAGACTACCAGTTTCCTCACCCTGTATATCAACATGTGTCAATCGGCCAATGCCAAATGCTTGCAAGTAGTCATAATATTGCTTAGGTCCAAGAGTAGTAGAGAGAGTCGCAGCGCCGACATTTAATGAGCGTGCTAGCAAACCCGTCATGTCCTGAGCTTCATGAGCTTTGAAGTCCCAATTCTTTACGACAATTCCACCATACTCAAATGTACCTGTGTCGTAATAACTGCTATACCTCGAAAATACCCCCGACTCAAGTGCAGCAGCCATAGTAATAACTTTGAAGACAGATCCTGGTTCAAATTGTTCGCTCACAGCTGGATTGCGCCCTACATTTTCAGTGTCTGTTATGACTGCTTCAATATCGTTTGGATCAAAACCTGGCACGGAAGCTATCGCAAGAATATCTCCAGTCATCGGATCACCGACAAGCATCATTCCACTTTCAGCCTCATATTCCTGAATGCTCTCTGAAAGCACTTGCTCAGCCAAAAATTGAATCTCACGATCTATAGTCAGATATACGTCAGCGTTTGCATCTGTTTGAAGTTCTGTGCCTACATCGAGAGGTATAATCGACACAAAGACTCGCTCCGTGTCTCCACCTAAGATATCATCATAGTATCCCTCTACCCCATAATATCCTGTCTGATTGTACAAAACCAATCCAAGTATATGACCAGCTAATGGTCCATTTGGATATGTTCGCAATAAGACAGGCCTGACAGTTATACTTCTCAATGTATGCCCATACTTCCCAGATAACAGAGCCCAAATATGTTGACGCAACTCAAAACTGAGATCTTGTCCATACGCTTCCATTAATCTCTGTAATTGAACCCCCAAGATGGGTTCGACACGCTCGTCATAGTCACCATCTAGTATTGCACCAAGTTGATCCGCAAACTCCGGTGTAATATTTGGACCATGATTTCCATCCAAAAGCTGTTGCATCTGTCGCCTTAAATCAGGACGAAGTTCTGGTACCAAATAAGCTTTCAGTTTCTTGTACGACAGTTTAGTACCATCCACGCTCGTGTCATCTAGTATCAATTTTTGTAGAGACTCATATGACATTTCCACCAATTTTGACAGTTCCATAGCAATGTTTTTCAAGACAATTCGCCTATCAAAATCATCTATATCACCATCGTCATTTTCATCACTATAGACGACAGAATCATAATCAATACCAACTTCGTAGAAAACTGCATTAGTAGCAAGCAATTCTCCATTTCGATCAAAAATTCGGCCTCGAGGCGGACGAACCATTTGAAAATTTCCAGGACCTCCCACTGCAACCTCAGCAGCTTTCACGTTGAATTGCAGACTAACAAGACGATAAAACACAAAGAGAGTGCATAGCCCCAGGAGGAATGCAACAATACCCAAACGGTTGTGGAAAGACTCTGAACGCATTCTATTCTTCTATCAATCCCCATCTAGCGAAATGACGCACGGCCCATTCAGTAAGACTTTCATCATAGTAACTCGTCAAATCTGCAGAGTGATTG
>CAWWAV010000122.1:0-4137 GCA_963934935.1 uncultured Anaerolineales bacterium | reverse complement strand
TCTCATTGAGGCTGCCATAGCTGCGACTGACACCGCATACAACCCATATTCGGGATACCATGTTGGAGCTGCTGTCCTTACCCGCAGCGGATCGGTCTTCGCAGCATCTAACGTAGAAAACGCTGCCTACGGATCAACAATATGTGCTGAACAAATGGCTATAGGCAAGGCAAACTCATCCGGAGCACGTGATATTGTAGCAATAGCAATTAGCTCACGATCTGATGACCACGAGAAAAATGAGATTACCGCAGACCCATGTGGTACTTGTCGTCAGGCGATTTATGAAATGGCGCAAGTATCTGGATGTAACATTGAAGTGATTATGTCTGACAAGAACAAGCATAACATTGTTATTAAGTCCATTGAGCAATTGTTACCTTATGCTTTTGGCCCTTCTCAACTACATATTGATGTTGTCAAAGGCAACCTGTAAGCTGTAGCTTTACAGATACTCTATATAGGTTAGGATAATGGGTTCCGATTCCAACATTAATATGTCAAAACTATATCATATTGGATGTCGTCGCGGTGAAGTCGGGCGCTACGTGCTATTGCCTGGAGATCCAGGTCGAGTGCCTATGATAGCAAGTCTTCTTGATGACGCTAAAGAAATTTCACACAATCGTGAGTATCTTACTTATACAGGCACGTTGCTAGGCGAAAAAGTGTCTGTTACATCAACTGGGATGGGTTGTCCTTCTACAGCAATTGCTGTAGAAGAATTAGCAATTGCTGGTGCAGACACTTTCATTAGAGTTGGCACATCCGGTCCAATGCAAGATTTCATAGAAGCTGGCGACCTGTTAATTGCATGGGGAGCAATTCGTGATGAATACACTTCCAAACAATATGTTCCACCAGAGTATCCAGCAGTGGCTGACTTGGAAGTAACCCTAGCGCTTAGACAGGCTGCCCGTGATCGTGGTGTACGCCATCATGTTGGACTTACTCAATCAAAAGATTCTTTCTATGGACAACACGAACCAGACAGAATGCCTGTTTCTAGACAACTTCAAGACCGATGGAAAGCATGGATAGCAGGAGGTACACTCTGTTCAGAAATGGAGGCTTCTACTATTTTTGTGGTAACTCGAATGCTAAACTGTCGATCAGGGGGTATTATGACATCTGGCATTGATTTAACACATCTGTTAGTAACAGCTGTAGATGGATTAAAGATATTAATTGAGCAAGATATTGCGCGGAGGTAATTTTGACATTTCTAGATGAGTGCATTGAATTTGCTGGCCCCGCTTGGGAAAGATATGTTCATCATCCATGGATAGAAGCGCTGTTTGCTGGTACATTACAAGAAGACAAATTTCGCTATTGGTTAATCCAAGATCTACCCTATATAGGTGAGAACGCGTCAGAGGTAGCATTTACAAAGGTGCCTACACACAACCCCTGGGTAAAACTGCAAAGAGAATACGGTGTACGCGCAGCTGAGTCACGTGTTGAGCTTAGAATGCTGGAAGATTATGACGAGTTTGCATTAACGCGCTGGGCTGCCAGACCACGCAGAGAAGCATTTGTGAACTTTTTTGTTAGAGCATTCTATGAAGGTACATTTGGTGATGTTTGTTGTGCAGTGTATCCATGTTATTGTTTTCATAATACATTCGGCGTGAGATATGAAAACGAAAAACCGAAAAACCTATCGCAATTACAACGGGATTGGCTAGAACAATGGCAAGACCACTTTTATAGGGATCTACAAAATGCCACCGTAGATGGGATAAACGAATATGGAAATGCTAGTACGGAATTCGAACGAGATAAAATGCGCTGGTTGTTCCTAAGAGCTACCCAACACCAAATTGCAACATTCGATGCAGCATGGATAACGTCCGATCCTTGGCCTGGTGAGGGAAACGAGATAGGAATACTAGCTGGTACAGCAAACTAGAGCACCTACTGGTACTACATGCAATCATTAAAGTGTAAGATTACAACAATCATCAGGACATTAGTAAAATGAGTAATTCCGAGTCAACACTACAATATCATATAAAGATGAGAAGTGGCGATGTGGGTAGATATGTACTTCTTCCCGGCGATCCCGGTAGGGTACCTCTCATAGCTTCGTATCTTGATAATGCACAGCTGGTAGCAGAAAATCGAGAACACAGGACTTATACAGGAAGCATTGAAGGCACAAAGGTCTCAGTCACTTCTACAGGCATAGGAGGACCCTCAACAGCAATAGCGGTCGAGGAGTTAGCCAATCTCGGGGCTGACACTTTTATAAGAGTAGGTACCTCAGGCATGATGCAAGACTTTATAAAACCTGGCGACTTAGTAGTTGTCTCCGGAGCAGTTCGTGATGAAGGTACTGCACTACATTACATGCCAATGGATTTTCCTGCAATTGCAGATCTCGATGTTGTGAATTGCCTTCGACAGGCTTGTGAAACCACAGGAGTCACTTACCATGTTGGTTTGTCACACTCTAAGGATTCATTCTATGGGGAAGTAGAACCTGACAGGATGCCCATAAGCGAAGCTCTAAAGCATCGATGGGATGCCTGGGTAAAGGCTCGAGTACTATGCTCAGAGATGGAGGCAGCGGCATTATTTGTTCTAGCGAGCACACTAGGCAAACGTGCTGGCGGCATTATGGTTGCAGGGGGAAGTCATGATGGTCTCGAACCACTCTGTAAAACCGCTGTTGAAAGTATCCGCATGTTGATAGATATTGATTAGGTTTCATAGGTAAACCGATATATTCGTAAAACTTTGCGCGTATTATGTTTAGTTTACACAAACTGAAGGAGGAGTAAAAGTAATATGGATTCTGATAGAAAGTGGATGGCAGAAGCAATAGCTGAAGCAAAGAAAAGTCGCGAGTCTGGTGGAATCCCAATAGGTTCTGTTTTAGTTGCACAAGGAAAAATTATAGGAAGAGGACATAATCAGCGTGTACAAAAAAACAACCCAATACTACATGCAGAAATGGTAACATTCCAAAATGCTGGTCGCCTTCGTGCTAATATATACTCCCAATCCACTATGTATACTTCTCTGTCACCATGCACAATGTGCGCTGGCACTATTGTCTTATACAAAATTCCGAGAGTTGTAGTTGGTGAAAACAGAACAGTCAAAGACTTAACCCTTTGTGAAGACTGGCTAGCTAAACAAGGAGTAGAAGTAATTAATCTGGATTTACAAGAATGTGTCGATATCATGGACGATTTCATAAAGGAAAGTCCTGAAATATGGCATGAAGATGTAGGAGTATAGATACGGAATTATTCAAGGAGGAACAATACTATTTCTTTTGCACGTAACCTAATCGTTAAAGCAGAGCCTTACATGAAATCCCAAGTAAGAAAGCCTTTTCTACTCGGTCTAATTGCAGGCGATTTACCCACTGAATGTTTCCAATATTGGCTAAGAGTCGATTACCCTTATCTGCACAATTTTGTAAAGGTGTGCGCTCTAGGAATGGTGAAAGCCAGCACATCGGAAGATGTAGATGTCATGTTGTATCACGTAAACAGTGTTCAAGATGAAATGAGAGATCACGAGAAACATGCAAAACAATTGGGTATGTCTAGAGAAGATCTATTGGCTTACCCAATGGGTCCACTTAAGTATTCATATACTCGCCATCAACTTGCCAGTGCATATGACGGGTCACTTGGAGATACTCAAGCAGCAATACTAGCTTGTCAATGGGGTTATGCCGAAGCTGTACAAAGACTACTTGCTGAACACACCTTAGAAGACAACAACCCTTACGCAGAATGGTGGGCATATCACAGTGACCCAGGACATCGTGAAGGCCTTGATAAGGCTTTGGATTTGCTTGACAGACAAGCCGCTAAAAGCACCGAACACCAAAAGCAAATTATGGCGGACATATTTATGACTAGTGTTCAACATGAAACTATGTTGTGGGACGAATATTACAACATGTCACAATGGGAAACTTATCCAACAGAATAATCTCCAGCAGCACAAAGGAGCTCGCTAGTTGATTAGATACCTCATTCAGGCTTCAGTATTAACACATCTCCACTAATATTAGCGCGCCCAAAACTCATAGGTAAATATTCCACCGCTTGGTGTCTTTCAATAAGATCATCGTAATGTTTACTGAGAACATTCCCTGATTGACCAGTAGTG
>CAWWAV010000121.1:0-4170 GCA_963934935.1 uncultured Anaerolineales bacterium | reverse complement strand
TGGAGCTTGGACACCAAGATCATATCGATGAAGGTTACAATGTGCCTATAGATCCATTTCAAGCTTCATTGGTCAGTGCTAAGCTCCCGAGATTGTCTGATTGGACAGCAAGAAGACGGAAGATTGTTGGTATGTATGTTGACCAATTGTCAGGACCTGGTTTGCATATCCCCACTTTCCGTCCTAGTTCAGAGCCTACTTTTAGATGTTTCACTATTTGTGTTCAAGATCGTGGTCGTATTTTTAGTATCTTGCGTGATAATGGTGTAGAAGCAGTTTTGCATTATGTACCACCTGTGTATAAACAGTCTGTATACAAAGACACTATGCTGGCCAATTTTGAATTACCAGTCACTGATCAAGTAACAGATTCGCTTTTGTGTTTGCCAGTTAGTCCTGAATTGTCTGATGATCAAGTGTTGCAAGTCATACAGATAGTCAATGATGCGTTGGCTTCCTAATAGTACGTGGGATGATATCAATTCGTTCTAACCAATAAACACGGTGAACAATACCCGTTTTGGGAATTGCATAAGTGAGGAAACCTCATGGATGAAATAATTGCTCAGCAATTGGTGTCCATTGCACTTGCTCTTGATGATCGTTTGGGTAAGAAGCATGGATTGTACCCTTTACTTACTCGCGAAGTCTATTCATACAATATTGAACCTATTTCCAGTGAATGGAATGTATTGTCTGAAGCTATCAAAGATCTTCAGGATGAACTGTCTGGCCAGAGTGGAGATAGAGTTGAGTATTGTATAGATCTGCTGTCTGCTTTTGCTATGATGGTAAGAGAAGGACAGGGAGAACAAATCAGCTATACAGACAGACTTGCAGCTTACATACAAGTGCCTGCGAAGAAAGTATCTACTACTCATATAGACCAAATTCGTCTTGATCTTATTACAGTCCTTCATGATTCTGGATACAAAAACGAATTTATAGTTGCTATCAATGATTGGAAACATTCTCAAGCTGTTGAATCGGGAGACTTGCTCCGACTTGGCAACAAATATATGCAGCAGTCGTTAGACAGGTGCTCAGAGATGGATTTGGGTATTCCTGAACAACACAAGATTGAACTTGAATTTCCTGTTAATTATCCATATAGGGGTTACAGTAACTATCAAGGAAATTATATGGGACAAGTGTTTATGAGCGCTGATATCGAATGGCAACGGGCAGGCATCAAACAAGTTGTGATGCACGAGAGCATACCTGGACATCAGGCTTTTAGCGCTATAAGGGATAAATTGTATAGAAACAATTCGTTAGGTATAGAAGGTACCGTGTACTTTGCCAATACTCCTTTTACTGCTCTTGTAGAGGGGATATGCGAGGTGGGACAACAGCTTATTGGTTTGATGACGACTGAAGATGATAGTATTTATGATCTATATAATCGATATACATCAGCTGTAGCTACCAACTTATGTTTTAGCTGTCATTTGGAAGGTATGAGTCCCGAGGATGCTAAACTTGAACTTATGGAAGCAACAGGCGTATCAAGGTCATTTGCTGATCAGAAACTAGGTTTTATCATGCATCCTGTATGGTGCACTTCTTTTCCTCACTATTGGTATGGACGTGAATTAATCAGAAAGATTTATCTCGATAGACTAATGGCACCAGAAGAAATCCTAAGAACTATATATTGTGAACCACATACAGTACGGACATTGTGTAATAAATTGGAGCTAGATTACAAAGTAATGTAGCTCCTAAGTTGTTATTGATAGGCATTTGCCAATGTGCTTATAACATGCTAATATAGTTTGTCCCAAGAAATTTATAATTGAATAATGAAAACCATGCGGTATTTCTGGAATCAGGCGCAGTGTTTTTGCTACATTTTTAGTGACAACTAGTTTGCGGAATGACTTAACTTATCTCGACCAATGGTGTGCAGATGTTTTGTGCTCAATATGTAACTTATATTCAGGAGGAGAGTTATGAAACTTCGTTATTTAGTATCAGGTCTGATAATGGCCTCCCTGCTCTTGGGAGCCTGTCAGCCTGAGGTTGTAGAAGTGATCAAGGAAGTTCCTGTGGAACAGATCGTCGAAGTAGAGAAGATTGTTGAAGTAGAAGCACCTAAGAGCGGTAAGTTAAAATTTACTGTGCCAGTAGAACCTGATTTATTGGATCCAAGTGTGAGTTCATCACGCTATGATGCGGTAGTCATATCTGCTCTATATGACGCACTAGTGTTTAGGAATAACGATGGTGACTATGTGCCTTGGTTGGCAGAATCATGGGATGTTAGTGCTGACGGGTTGGTGTGGACATTCCAGCTGAGGAATGATGTGACGTTTCATGACGGCACACCTTTTAACGCCGAAGCAGTCAAATTCAACTTCGATAGAGCTGTTGATCCGGAAACAAAGTCACAGGCAGCTAAAGGACAATTAGGTGCTTGTTCAGACACCCAGGTGTTGGGTGAACATGAGGTTCAGATAACCTGCTCGGCAGTACACGCCTCATTTTTAGAAAGGTTGTCGGGAGCATTTTTGAGACAATATTCTCCTACTGCTGTTGAGACGTTTGGTGAGGATTATGGAGTGAATCCAGTTGGTTCAGGCCCATTTATCTTTCAGGAATGGGTACCTTCTAGTCATATCACGGTTACACCAAATCCAGACTATAACTGGGGACCCCCAGGATTCCATCAAGGATCTCCTTACCTTGAAGAAATTTACTTTCATTTCATAGGAGAGGAAGTAAGTCGGGTAACTGCATTGAGAAGTGGAGAGACAGATGTTATCCTCTATACACCAGCTCGTGAGGTTGCCAAATTGGCTTCTGAGGAATTCAAGGTGAAGGTTAATGAGGTTCCTGGAATTGCTCGAGTGGATATCATCAATGCTGCAAAAGCACCAACCGATGAGTTAGCTGTTAGACAAGCTATTCTACATGGTACTGATCGTCAAATGATAATCGATACTATTGATGGTGGTGTAGGTCAGGCTTTGCACAATGTAATTAGCCCAGGTGTATGGGGTTATGATTCATCTATTGAGTCACTGTATAACACATATGATCCTGATAAGGCCATAGCACTGCTGGAGGGTGCAGGTTGGGTTGATACAGACGGAGATGGCATTCGCGAGAAGGATGGTGAGACATTGAGTTTAGTGAATGTGCATTTTCCTGGTCGTACCCCGGGAGTTAAAGCCTTAATCCAAGCCCAATTGAGAGAAATTGGATTTGAGATGGAAATTCTTGAAAAAGCTAATCCGGATAATATGCAATTTGCGCGTGCCAAAGGCCATAATCTTGAATGGATGACCTGGGGATCAACCGATCCTTCGATCATGGGAAATCTTTTCCATTCCAGACATGCCGGAAATGCGTGGAACTATGCATTTTATGAGGATGAGCGCTTGGATGAGGTCCTAGATTTGATTGATCAAACAGTAGATCTTGATACGCGCAAGGCCTTAGTGCAGGAAGCCCAAAAAATCATCATGGAGGCTGCTTTAGTGTTACCTTTGACCATTGATATTAATGTAGTAGCTATGCATCCAGACATACAGGATTTATCATTTGGTCCAAGTGGTTTCTATGATGTGTACTTTTATGACACGTATCTAATCGAATAAGGATAGCAGTAGATATAATAGTATGCTAGCAGAGATGATTCATCTCTGCTAGCATCTAATATTAATTCATACAGCAACTCTTGATAAATGTCATTTGAATATCTAATTAGGCGTCTGGTCCTTGCGATTCCGACTGTATTTATAGTATCGGTTCTTGTATTTGGACTGATGCATATGCTTCCTGGTGAGCCAGTAGAGATTATGCTCTCTGAGTTTGGTGGCACAGCAGAAGACATTGAACGACTTCGTGAACAGTTGGGTCTTAACGATCCTCTTCATGTCCAACTTGGCAGGTTTCTTTGGGATGCATTGCATGGTGACTTAGGAAGATCATTGTTCAACCGGCGTCCTGTTATTGATCAGATATTAGTGCAAGTTCCCAGCACATTACAGCTTACGGCTGCCTCAGTGTTAATATCATTGATAATTGGGATACCACTTGGTATTATTGCGGCCATTAAACATAGAACTTGGATTGACGCTCTTTGTATGTTGTTTGCTTTGGTTAATGTATCTGCTCCGACATTTTGGTTGGCTTTAGTAATGATTCTAGTGTTTTCGTTGG
>CAWWAV010000120.1:0-4182 GCA_963934935.1 uncultured Anaerolineales bacterium | reverse complement strand
TTCCCGATCACCAAGTACAGCGTAATTGACATTTGCTGCATTTAGAATTTTTATAAAAGAGCGTGCCACATCTTTTGCTATCGGATCATAAGTCGCCGCACAGCCAACCCAGTACAAATACTCAAAATTAGGGTTATCTTCAACGGTAGGCACATTTAGTCCAGCACACCATGCCATTCTATCCTCATTTGCTTGCCAGGGATTGCCTTGACGCTCCATACCATTAAATGCATTTTGTAATGAGTTAGGAAATTCGCCTGTTGTTAAGACTTGATATCGACGCAAATCAACTATATCGAACATAGGCTCATTACCTACAGGACAGATATCGATACATGCTCCACACGTGGTGCACGCCCAAAGAGCCGAGCTACTAATAGCATTGTCAAGCAAAGGTTCAGTAGATTCACCTGCAGCAATTGCAGCCATATCTATATTTATCATATGTCTTTTGTTTACTTCCAAAGCTGCTGGAGAGAGATCCTTACCTGTGACATAAGCTGGACAGACATCTTGACATCTATTGCACATGATGCAAGCAAAGGCATCAATTAATTGTGATTGACCTAATTGCTCAATTCTTTGCACCCCTAATTCTTGAATATCTTCATCTTCAAAATCAATTGGTGGCAATGCGCCAAGCGAAGTTCTCTTGGGTTTTAACAAGTGATTGATAGGTGCTGCTATCAGATGTATATGTTTACTCAATGGAAAATAAGGTATGAAAACCAGAATGCTACCAATACTTAGCCACCATCCAATATGTTCCAAAGCAATTAAAGTGTCAAGGCTAAAGTGTGTCAACTTGATAGACAACATCGATGCAAAAGGCTGCCAAACATCTTGACCGTGTAAAGCAATACCTGCGCTCACACTAGCAATCCGAAAACCTACATGTAAAAGTATAAAAAGATAAACAACCAGCGAGTCATTTCTGATACGAGTCTTAACTCCTGATTGCAACATAACATTCGGTGCAAAATCTAATTTCCGCGACCGTACAACAAATCTTCTAACAAAGAAATATATAACTGATATTAGTATGAACAGAGTTACTATATCTGCACCAAGACGATACAATCCACTTAATAATCCTGTCCCTTTATATTGTATCCCGGGGATAAAGCCATACATAAGATCTCCGACATTAACCAACAGATAGTATAAGAAACCCCAAACTATCAAAGCATGCAATATACCTGTCACCGGCCGTGTACGCCAAACAGGTCGCTGCGAGATTAATATCACTAATGACCGCCAAATACGTAATGGTAACCCATCTAGTTCGAGGTCTGGATTGCCGCGTCTTATGACACCAAATAACAAGCGGAAATTACGCCAGCTAAAGGCTAATGAAACCACTACTAAAATAATGAATAGTAGTTTTTCTGTTAGGCTAAGAATAAAGCACCGCGCTTATTTAACATAACAATTACTGAGTCCTAAGTTCTGATTCTATAACCGCCATAAATGCTTCAAGTGGTTGTGCTCCAACCAAGGGTCGCCCATTCACAAAAAAAGTAGGGGTGCCCGTCACTCCTAAATCTCTCCCCACATTAAAATCGTCATTTACCCTACCGCGAAACTTGCCAGAACTGTAACATTTCTCAAATTCATTAATGTCCACATTAATATTATCAGCCAAGTCCATATATAGATTATTGCTCAAAGCAGTCTGACTTCGAAAGAGGCCATTATGAAATTCCCAAAATTTGTTCTGTTCAAAAGCACACTGTGCTGCCTCTGCTGCTGGCCTAGCTTCCGGATGAATATTGTCCAAAGGAAAATCTCTGTAGCAAAATCTTATCTCGTCTGGATAAGCTTCCAGAAGAGGTACTAAAGTAGCATCGACAAATTTGGCACAATAAGCACATTGAAAGTCGCTAAATTCAATAATTGTTATCGGAGCTTTTTGGGGACCTATGCAAGGATCATCAGTACTTGCAACATCAAACCGCTGTATCTGACCAACAATATTTTCAGTCTCAACAATTTCCGCCTTAGCTTCTACTGCGTCATCACTTGTAGCCTCTTCATAGGCTAACATTGCTTGATTATCTGTTTGTCCCCAAAACAAGTACCCAACACCGAGACCGCATACAAACATTACTGGCAGAAGAGCTAAATAAAAATGACTCCGTTTGAACGTAATGGTGTCACCAGTATCTTTATCCCCATTTGGAATTGAATAATCTGGTTCTATACTCATACTGGACATTCTCCATCATGGATTGTCTCATGCAGTAGTTGTGATGGCAAGTTGATTAATCTGTTAACGATCACTGCGGTTTTGACTAGCAATCTTCTGGGAACATATCCTCATATACAATATTTTCCCTTAGAAAAACATGCTAGTTAGATGATCATCCAAAACTAGTACTTACTGACCTTTCAGGAAACTCATAGATGTAGGTGGCTATAGTTACATATCATACAGTAACAACTAGACACTAATACAAAACAATATGTTCGGAAATGAATGTATGATAAACTGATTGTGCATAAAGGATACAAGCGATGAAAGTAAATACTCAAACAATTGCTGTCAGTTCTAAGGGCGACCTCGATGCTCATGATATTACTAATCAAACAGCAGACTTAATACAAATCTCATCTCACACCAATGGCACAATCACACTGTTCACACCTTCTTCCACTTCAGGTATCACAACAATTGAATTTGAAGACGGGTGTCTGAGAGATATAAAAAGACTTTTCGAAGAGCTAGCAGATCCTAACAGATATTATGCACATAACGAGCGCTGGCATGATGGTAATGGGAGTGCTCATGTTTGTGCTGCCCTTATAGGTCCATCCATCACAATACCTTTCTTGGACAAACATATGACACTAGGTATTTGGCAGCAAATTGTGTTTATCGATTTTGACAACAAACCTCGTCAACGGGAGATAATTGCACAGATTGTCGGGGACTAACAAGAAACATTGCTGAAGTCTAACCCACACCACCGACTAGCCTCCATATCTGTGCCACAAAAAATGTTATTGTAAGACCCATTACCACCGGCAACAAGGAAGATATAAGGGTCCATTTGGCGCTACCGGTTTCTTTGAATATCGTATGAATTGTCGTACTACATGGATTGTGAATCAAGCTAAATAACATAAGATTAACAGCTGTCAGTAGTGTCCAACCTCCAGCCTGAAACACAGCTAAACTTCCTTCTAGAGAATCAAGCTCAAACATTACGCCTGTCCCTGCTCCAAATGAATCCATACGGGACGATAGCACAGTAAGCATCAGAATAGTAGGGATAATAATTTCATTTGCAGGAATTGCTAAGATGTAAGCCAACAAAATTACACCATTTAAACCAATGAGAATACCAAAAGGATTCAGGTATTCAACTATGTGTTCAGCAATACTTAAATCACCCATCACTACATTTGAACTTGTCCATATTAGAGCACCAGCAGGCACAGCCCATAATACAGCTCTCCATAGAACAGGTAATGTTCTATCGATAATAGAAGTGTATATTGTCTGTAATATACGTGGTGGACGATAAGGAGGAAGTTCCATACTGAAGGTTGATACCTCTCCCTTTAAAACTGTCCTGGAGAGGCCCCAAGACACTACAAACGTTAGAACAATGCCTAATAATGCTATTATCACAACCGCTAATGCTGAAATGATACCGGCCAAATGTGCTGGAACCAGAGCTCCAATGAATACAGTGGCAACCAATATTTGAGTTGGCCATCGTCCATTACATAAAGCAAAGTTGTTAGTTATTATTGCAATTAGCCTTTCACGAGGACTATCAATTATACGTGTAGCTATTACGCCAGCTGCATTACATCCCCATCCCATAGCCATACTCAGTGCTTGTTTTCCATGCGCACCACTGCGGCGAAACATATTGTCTAAATTAAAAGCTACTCGCGGAAGATAACCAAGGTCTTCCAACAAAGTAAACAATGGAAAGAAAATTGCCATGGGAGGCAGCATCACACTAATCACCCATCCCATAGCCAAATAAATACCATCAATCAGTAATCCATCAAGCCACCAAGGCAAACCAATAGTACTAGCTCCTGTTTTAAGCAGTGGATACAAATTGTCTAGCAGCAATGTGGCTAACATACTTGATGGAACATTTGCGCCAGATATAGTCATCCAGAAAACTACTGTCAACATAAGCACCATTAGAGGAAAAC
>CAWWAV010000119.1:0-4221 GCA_963934935.1 uncultured Anaerolineales bacterium | reverse complement strand
ACAGCAAGCATATGTCTTTTTAGCCCTTCACCCTGAACATACTTGCAAACTATGTCCCAAGCTGCATCACGAGTAATTTCTGTCATATTCTTAATAATCCTTTACCTACAATTTGCTAATATATCTCATAATACCATCCACAGACATAAAGAACGGGTTTGCAGCTTCGTACTTAGCTAGATCTTCATTCGATAAGCCAGCAGAAAAAGCACGTTCTCTGTACCACTCTTCATATTTTGGGACAATTGCGTCTCTATCACACCCTTTAGACATCATATTCTTTATGTAGTCTACGACAAGATTAAGTTCAGATATCAGTTTATCTATATGTAAATCAACATCATTAACTACCCCAAAATGGGTGCAAAACATCTTTTTTAGATTAAGTTCCCTTATCCGAACCAAGCTGACTTGCCAATGTCCCAAATCAAACTCAGGTGGCGGAGCCGGCAATGTCACAAACTCTTTACCTAGAATACGTATCCCACACACATCCCCTACAAACGCAGTGTCGCCTATACGCAGTATGTGATGGTGATTTGCGTGCCCTCTTGTCTCCATTGCTGACACAGCAATATCATTCACCAGCACATCCTCACCATCCCTCAACTCACGAATACTATCTTTGTGAATAGGTATAGTAGTTCCCCACATCTCATCCATTTCATCACCATAAATTCTTGTAGCGCTAGCTAAAAGCCTAGACGGATCAACTAGATGTTGAGCTGCTCTCCAATGTATATAGATAGTTGCACCTTTATCAGCTAGCCAACCAGCTGCACCTGAGTGATCAAGGTGAAGATGTGTAATTAGTACGTGCTTGATATCTTCAACTGACAACCCATTCTCAGATAATGCTTCCTGCAAACGAGCAACTGTTGAACCCGGCCCAGTTTCAATCAACACTGGACCACTCGGAGCTAACACTAAAAATGAAGCTAATGCTTCGGGTACATTGCGAAACCGTAGATCGAGAGTTATTACTTCCATTTGACCACTGACTCTTCAGCCAGTTCTGCTATACACTCTTTTTCATACTCAGACAATTGAGTGTCAATCAATAGGTCCGGTCTGCGTTGCCAAGTCCTTCGCAAGGACTGCTTTTTACGCCAATTAGCAATTTCTTCATGATTTCCAGATAATAAAACATCCGGCACATCCCACCCACGAAAATTAACAGGCCTCGTATAATGCGGATGCTCTAAAGTACCACTCTCACCGTGAGAATCATTTTCGGCAGCACCAACCGCACCTAAAACACCCGGTATCAAACGTGCTATGGCATCTACAACCAGTAGAGCAGGCAACTCTCCACCAGTTACAACATAATCTCCCACAGATATCTCGTCAGTTACCAGATGTTTTCTAATTCTCTCATCAAAACCTTCATATCTCCCAGCAATCAGAATAATTTGATCCAATTTCGCCAATTTAAGCGCTGCATCCTGGGAGAACAACCTTCCTTGTGGTGTCAGTAATATTATCTCACTGATGTCATGCTCTCGACCCACTATTGATTCTACTGCAGCGAATACAGGCTCGGGTTTTATAATCATGCCACCACCCCCACCATAAGGTGCATCATCAGTAACATGATGACGATCAGTCGCATAATCACGAATATCGTGCAAACTAACCTGTAAATTTCCGGATTTCTGAGCACGACCCACTATGCTCGCATCAAGATAAGGATGACATACTTCCGGAAACAAAGTCAACAGATGAATATGCACATCAAGATTCTACCATCTCAACGCTACTAGTGAGCAAGAAATTGTACATGGCTGTGCTACAATCCATAATATGTTAGTATTGAATGAAAATACACAAATGGTGCTTGCTTCTCAATCACCTCGTCGTTCCGCATTGATGAAACTTTTTGACCATCCGTTTCAAGTGGAACCTGCCAACATTGACGAAAGCAAAAAAAAGACTGAATCCCCTAATTTATATGCAAAACGACTTGCATTATCCAAAGCACTGAAAATCTCACAGAACTATCCAGGTGATTCTATAGTGATTGGAGCAGACACAGTAGTCGTGCAAGATAACCATGTAGTGGGAAAGCCAGAAACCAATATTGAAGCCCGTAGCATGCTAATGCAACTGCAGGGTAAAACACATCAAGTTGTGACAGCAATCGCAATTTACTTTAGTAAACTTGGCACTACGTCACAGGAATTATGTGAAACAAGTGTGCAGATGAGACATATGACAGAAGAAGAAATTGCGGAATATGTGTCAACTGGAGACTCTCTTGACAAAGCGGGTGCATATGCAATACAAAACGTTGAGTTCCACCCCGCCAAACCTCTTGGCGGATGTCTAGCCAATGTCATAGGATTACCGTTATGCCACATGACTAGAGCACTACAAAACAACAACGTAATTGTTGACACCGACATTGCAGAAAAATGCCAAAATCACATAGGTTACGACTGCCCAGTCTATGCATCAATCTTGCAAAGTTAATCTAATATGAAGAAATTTTTGTTTGCTATATTTTTATTGCTTGTTTCTTGTACAGGAACTATTAATGTCGACTCATTTAATGACGAACTAACATCCACACTACCTCCCCCAGCGCTTGCTACCAGTAGTCCTCCTAATGTAGAAATCACTATAGCTAAGTATTTAACAGCATGGGAAGCTGGCGACTTTGCTGCAATGTACAATCTACTGTCGCCACTATCTCAAGATGCTATCAGTATTGACGATTTCGTGGCAACCTATCAGGGTGTGAATGACTCCGCATCCTTGGCACGCATCCGCACTAGTATCCTTTCATCACAGCAAAATAACTCCGAAGCTAAGGTGCGATTTGGTTTAGTATTGCATAGCTCAATAGTAGGCAAAATTCAGCGCGAAATAACAATCCCTTTGTTCCTCTCAGATGGTAAATGGGTCATTAATTGGGATCCAAGTCTTATATTGCCAGAGCTCGCTGACGGAAACAACCTTTATATGAATTACGTTATTCCGTCTAGAGCAAATATATATGACAGAAACGGTCTAGCATTCGCTGCTCATACAAACGCAGTGTCTATTGGAGTCATCCCGGGCGAAATTGACAGTATGCAAGAAGACCAATTACTACAAGACTTATCACCATTAATTAGTCGACATCCTGAGTCGATAAAAAGTCTCTATGCATCATCCAAACCAGATTGGTATGTACCTTTAGGAGAAGCATCAGCTAGCGAAATAAAGGCAATCTACGATAGATTGAATGCATATCCTGGTTTAATTATGAAACCTTATAAAACAAGATATTATGTAGGAGGAAAACTTGGAGCACCACACGCCATCGGATATACAGCATTGATTCCTGAGGAGCAATCTGAGCATTACAAATCGATGGGTTATCGAGGGGACGAATTCGTTGGTGTCCAAGGATTAGAAGCTTGGGGAGAAGAATATCTTTCTGGCAAACGTGGTGGTGCCCTACACGTAGCCAGTCCCGCAGGACAATGGGTCGCTACACTGGCCGAATCAAAATCGGAGCCTGCCCAAGCTATATATACAACATTAGATAGAACTTTCCAACGCGAAGTACAAACTGCGTTGCAAGACCTAGTAGGTGCTGCTGTAGTATTAAGCCTAGAAACAGGAGAGGTTCTAGCAATGGCCTCCTCACCATCATTTGATCCAAACCTATTTGATCCTGCAAATTACAATATTGTTCAACTTCAAGAAACTATATCGAATCCATATCGTCCATTAATCAACCGAGTAACTCAGGGACAATATGCACCAGGGTCTACATTCAAAGTAGTAACAATGGCTAGCGCGCTGGAGTCAGGTCTATTCAATGCAGAGCAAATATATTATTGTGGACATTCTTGGAATGGTCTGGGCACAGCCTACACAAAATATGATTGGACAAGCGAGAAAGGCTTTGCTCCATCAGGAAACCTAAATATTATTGGCGCTTTGCGCCGCTCATGTAATCCTTGGTTTTATCAAATAGGTCTATCTCTTCATAATTGGGCAGACTATTTCCTGCCTGACATGTCACGCAACTTTGGTTTGGGAATGCCAACAGGGATTATAGGTCTTCAACAATCTATCAACGAAGAAGTCGGGGGGATTATACCTAGTGCGGATTGGGCTGAATCCACAGGAATATTATGGACTCCAGCAAATACAGTGCATATGGCAATTGGCCAAGGAGATATACAGGTGACTCCACTGCAAATGGCTCAACTTTATGCAGCCCTA
>CAWWAV010000118.1:0-4253 GCA_963934935.1 uncultured Anaerolineales bacterium | reverse complement strand
AGATGTCAAAACATTTCGGGGTCACCCATGCTTTTGTAGGAGGCGACAATCTAAAACATTGTGTGGAAAAAATAAGAGAAGTTGTGGGAAAACAAGGAGCAGATGTGGTTGTGGATACAACAGGCAATGCTAGAGTTATCGAAAGTGCATATGAATTAACGCATCCTGATGGCAAGACAATATTAGTAGGCGTACCTAGAAAAGGAGATAATATTTCAATTTATTCGTTGCCACTTCATTTTAACAAGGTGCTAACTGGTTCGGAGGGTGGAGGTTCCATACCTCATGTTGATATACCGCGATATATTCGACTACACCAAGCTGGACAATTCAATCTTGATGGACTTGTCACTCATGAATTTAGTCTTGATGAAGTGAACGATGCTATAGATGTGGTTCGTGGCGGTGAATGTGGCAGATGTATGATAGATATGTCCTTATAGTCAATAGTGTGTACTCTCCGGTTTAAGCGCTAATAAAATGAAGATTCCTTATTTAGATCTTAGTGTTAATGATAAAAAATTGAAGAAAGATTTGCTTGCTGCAGTTGATCAGGTTCTGTCTCATGGCCGTGTTGTGTTAGGACCAGAAATCACAGAGTTTGAAAATTTGATTTCAGAAATGTGTGGCAGAAAATATGCGGTTGGTGTTAGTTCAGGAACCGATGCATTATATGTCTCTCTTAGGAGTCTTGGAATCGGTCCTGGTGATCAGGTTATTACCACACCAATGTCATGGATTGCTACAGTGAATGCAATAGTGTTGACAGGAGCTGAACCTGTTTTTGTGGATATAAGCAGCGACTTAAACATCAATCCTGAGAAGATTGTGGAAGCAATTACACCACGTACTAAAGCAATATTACCTGTTCATTACACTGGAAAGATATGTGATATGGAAGCTATTTGTAATATAGCCAATGAACATGGTTTGATAGTGATAGAGGATGCTGCTCAAGCATTTGCAGCGAAGAATAGCTATGGGATAGCAGGTTCATTTGGTAAAGTTGCATGTTTTAGTATGAATGCAATGAAGGTGTTGCATAGCTATGGTGAAGCTGGTGTGGTCGTCACTGATGATGAAAACATTAAAGAGAAAATGGTCTCACTGAGGTATGCAGGCACTGTGAATCGTGAAGATTGTGTCATTCCAAGCCTGAACTTTCGTATACATACTCTTCAGGCAGCTTTGCTGTTGGTTGAGTTGAAACGTATAGACAAAATTGTAAGCCAGCGCCGTAGAATTGCAGCTTATTATGAAGATTTGCTTAGAGATGTAGCTGTGTGCCCCAATGAAGATACTGGTTCAGAGCCAGTATATTACACTTATACTATTCAAGTCGATAGTCGTGATGAATTAAGAGTTTTTATGGCGAATAGAAACATCGAAACAAAGATCCATCATCCTATTCTAATGCCCTATCATACTGCTTACAATGGGTGTTTCTCCACCGATATACCTGTGGCAGAAAGAGCAGTACAAAGGATACTGTCTATTCCTAATCATGAGAATATGACTGATGACGAAGTGGATTATGTTGCATCAACTATATTAGAGTTCTATAGTAACAAAATAGCATGAAATATAAAGCAATAAATGACGAAGTTCTTTACACCACTGAGAATATTACTAAGATAAATAGAGCCGATATAGATCAACTTAAAATCTTGTCTAGGAGCAACCCAAGAAAGCGTATTCGCGTATGTGCTCATCCTAATATTGGAGATAATATACATGAAATGATAATTGTCCATGCGAGTGGATCATATATCATGCCTCACAAGCATATTGGCAAAAGCGAGTCATTTCATATTATTGAGGGTTTGTTGTTGGTTGTGATATTTGATGAGAGAGGTAATATAATTGAACAAATTAGAATGGGTGATAGCAAATCAGGACTGACTTTTTATTATCGACTTCCTGCCAATAATTTTCATACAGTTGTGCCTCAAAGCGATTTGGTCGTATTTCATGAGGTTACTCATGGGCCATTTAATCCTCAGGAGACAGTCTTTGCTCCTTGGGCACCGTCTGAGGAAGATGATCCTAAGAAACAACAAGTTTTCCAAAACAAACTTCGCTAGACATTTTATTCGTGTCAGTTCGTCAAATCAATAGTATTTTAGAGAAAATTAATAGTTAGTGTTATAGTGCTAACTGAGTATATGCAAACTTCAAATTGGCCAACTTTTGACGACATTTCGCCACCCAAAATGGTATGTTTTGGTATTGGTAATGGTAGCGGTAGCAAGTTGTTTCAAAGTTACTTGGATGGTCATCCTCAAATCTATATGGTTCCTGCATATATATTGATGTATCTTTATCCGCATTGGGATCAATGGCAAGATGAGTATAGAGATAATTGGAATTGGGATACCATCATTGATGCTTTTTGTGTAAAACATGCTTCATTATTAGATACTCGACAGATACCAGGGCATGATGGTATGACAACTCTAGGGTCTGATAAGAATCAGTGGTTAGAGATTGAAGAAAACAAATTTAGAGAATTTTTGACTCATTTACTCAGAAATCAGCCTATAAATTGTAAAACATTTTTGCTAGCTGTTCATTATGCCTATGCTTATGTTAGAAATGAGAATCTGAGTCATAAGAAAGTACTTGTCTATCATATTCATGTGCATGAGTACGTGACCAAGTATCTAGCCCCAGATTTCCCTAATATGATTGCGCTTGGTTTTGTGAGAGACCCTAGATCAAACATCAAGGGACGATATGAAAGCGTTGTTTACATTGATAACCACAAATTAAATGCCACTGACGCAACAGTATATAGACGACGCACTTATTATTATCATTCGATATGGTTTACCGAAAGTCTTGAATATCTCAAAGGTTTGAATCCTGATAGTGTGCGTGTTGTGAGGCACGAAGATATGCATCATCGATTAGAGCATCTAATGCATGCTACTGTTAATTTCTTAGGAATTGATTTTGATGATTGTCTACTTCACAGTACGTTTGGAGGATTAAAGTGGTGGGGCGACAAGGCTTACAACATGAAACCTATGAACAAACCTAATCCTCGTGTGATTTCACTTGATTGGCAGAAAAGGTTGCCGTTGTTAGATTGGTTTGTTTTGGAAGGCTTATTCTACAATTATTGTCGAAAATATGATTATCCTTTGTACAAATACAATAAAGATTATGTATTGAACAGGGTGATCGTGTTTCTTGCTATGTTGCTCCCATCTCATTATGAACAGCGGGTATTCTGGAACTACATCAAATTTTCTAACATATTGGCGTACTATAGAGATGCATGTGATGAAGCCAGAGACACTACTAGCTTAAAAGATTATGGCATGAATGCTTATTATCGACACAAATGGTCCAATACTGGTTTAAATCTCTGGAAATTGCGTTGGTATAGGCGTGTACTTAGATATGCTCATAATCTTCACCACAATCAAAAAAACTCAAATTCTTCCTTGATGTTTTTAGTTTCAGTTCAGTGGTGTTATGTGATTGTTAACATATTTCGCTATTTGTGGTCAATTGTCACCTATCCAGTTATGGTAGTGAAACGTAGTATGCTGTTTGTACGGGCGTTTATTAGAAGGATTGGGAAATATGAACATTTGCCCGAAAGCCTGTAGCGTTTGGTGGGTTGCTAGGTGATCACAATCAATATCAGAATTGATTGAAGATTATTCGACATCCACATATTTATCTGGTTATGCTGCAAATAATTAGTTGGATCACAAATAGTTTGCTGCGTTTGTTGAGTAAATTTATAAAAATACGTATTGGATTAATACCTTACAGATCCCTAGGTAGGATTGCCGGCAATCTAGAATATTATCTTAGGGAAAGAGCACTAGGTGCGTCCGCCAAGAAAACTTTTGATATTTTGTTTTCTGGAACTCGTCCTGTAAATCATCAGATACTAAAAATGATTGATCGTAACTTCAGGATTATTAAAAGTGATTTTGTATGGAATTTGTTAACCAAAATTCAATCGACATTATTTGTGGGCTCTAATAGATTTTCGGACAGATTGGATGTTAACCCGTGGATTGATCTTAGTAACTCTGGTTTTCTAGTGGAATGGGACATATGGCAACAAGCCGGTCCACAACTTAGTTTTTCTAGTGCAGAGCATGTGGTTGGTAAGAAAATATTGATGAATCTAGGTGTACCTGAAGGTCAGGAATATGTATGTATGCACGCGCGTGATATGGATTACACAGATTCGCCAGATTATCAACGTGATGCAAGTGACCAATTCT
>CAWWAV010000117.1:0-4256 GCA_963934935.1 uncultured Anaerolineales bacterium | reverse complement strand
AGGTAAATTTATCATGACTACTACATTTGACACAACTAGATATCAGGACAAAGCCACCATTCAGCGACTGTTACATAATGCTAAGACCATAGCTATAGTAGGTCTCTCAAGTAACGTCTTGAGGGCAAGTTATTTTGTTGGTGCATATCTTCAAAGTCATGGTTATCGAATCATTCCAGTGAATCCACGCGAGTCGGAGGTGTTAGGGGAGAAAAGCTATGAAACTCTCATGGATGTTCCGGTTGCTATTGATGTGGTAAACGTTTTTAGAGCTCCTGCAGCTTTACCTGATATTGCTAAAGATGCGGTGGCAATTAAAGCATCTAGCTTATGGTGTCAATTTACAGTGATTAATGAGCATGGTGCACTAATTGGCGAGAAAGGTGGCTTGTCAGTAGTAATGGATCTTTGCATCAAGGTGGAACATGCTCGTTATATTGGACGTATGCACTGGCTTGGATTTAATACCAATCGCATCACCTCAGTTCGTGAAGGATTACAATAAGTATTTTCAAGGAAACAGATACATGCCAATAGTTGCTCACAATTCTTTGCCGGCTTTTGAAAAATTGCGGCAGGATGGACAAACAGTATTGACTTTGGATCGTGCTACCCACCAGGACATTCGTGAATTGCACATAGGATTACTTAATTTGATGCCTGATTCTGCTCTAAATGTAACTGAGCAACAGTTTATAAGGTTGGTTGGTAGCTGCAACCAAATTGCCCAACTATTTGTACACCCATTTTCAGTAAGGGGACTACCACGCAGTAAAGATACACAGGAATATATTGATAAATATTACATGGATTTTGAGCAAATACGTAGGTTTGGATTAGATGCTCTTATTATTACGGGTGCTAATGTACAAAGTCCTGTTTTGGATGAGCAGATATTTTGGGAACCGTTGAATGCTGTGTTCAATTGGGCGTTGGAAAATGTTACTTCAGTGTTGTGTTCGTGTTTGGCTACACATGCTTTGGTAAAGCAACTATATGACATTAATCGCAAACCACTGCAACGGAAAAGATGGGGTGTGTACAATCATTATGTTGTTGAAAAGAAACATCCAATGTTGCGTGATATTAATACACGGTTCGACGTTCCTCACTCACGTAATAATAATGTGACACGTGAGCAACTGGAAAAAGTCGGTGTAGACGTTTTAGTAGAAACTAGTGATGGCGATGTACATATGGCTGTAAGCCCAGACCAGTTTCGTGTGGTTTATTTGCAGGGACATCCTGAGTATTATACGGTTAGCCTACTCAAGGAGTACAAGCGAGAGATTAAACGTTTCTACAGTGATGAAATTACGGATTATCCTTCTTGTCCTGATCATTACTTTGGTATCGAAGCCATGGCCATAGCTGACAATTATCAAGAACAAGTAAGGATTGCTAAGAAACAGGGTGCAATATTACCTCCTTTCCCTGAAGAGCAGATTCAAATGTATCTACATAATACTTGGCGTGATACTGGTAAAGCATTGTTCAATAATTGGTTGGGACTTGTTTATCAATTGACCAATGTTGATCGTAAGCTTCCCTTCACCTCCGGTATCAATCCGGAAGATCCACTAGGAATACTTTAGTTATTGATTTGGCTTGAAATATAAATTTGAGTTGGCATTGTAGTGGTACAATTTTAACTTCTATCCTGCCCCCGTAGCTCAAGTGGATAGAGCGGCGGACTTCTAATCCGCAGGTTAGGGGTTCAAGTCCTCTCGGGGGTACTATTACAACTAGTTAGCATGAGTGATAGCATGGTATCATCTACAAATTTTATGGGCCCACATAAATGCCAAAAATAGTTACTGTTGAACAAATGCATATGCTTGAGGCTGAAGCAGCCTCTTGCGGTGTGTCCTATGACCATATGATGGAAATGGCAGGTGCCGCCGTGTTTGAGCATATATGTGCGAGAATTACCGATGTATCCTCTAAAAATTTTGTGGTTGTTGCGGGTCCTGGAAACAATGGAGGAGACGGATTTGTTGTTGCCCGGTTATTAGCTGCGTCTGGTGCCAGCGTCAATGTTTTTACTATAAATACGACTGACAATAATGCTGATAATAAGCAAAAAGCCTTGCTGGCTGGTGCTACCGTAATTGCTCCAGAAGACGATTATGAAATGGAGATATATACAAGGGAAATTCGTAAAGCAGATGTTTTCATAGATGCCATGTTCGGTACTGGTGCTAGAGTTCCACTCGAGAGCGTGGCAGCTAAAATGTTAGGAATTGCATCAGTCGAATTGGATGGCCGAGAAGTATTACGTGTGGCAGTAGATTGTCCATCCGGTTTGGATTGTGATACGGGCGTGGTCGATGAGAATATCTTGTATGCTGACATTAGTATCACTTTTGGGGCAGCGAAAATCGGTCAATTTATATTTCCAGGAGCAGATGCAGTTGGAGAATTGGTTTTAGCTGATATAGGTTGGCCTTCAGACTTGTCCGTCCTTGATTCAATACAATTAAATATTACTTCTGGTGCGTCTGTTGGCTCAATGATGCCTGAACGGTCACGCGACTCTCATAAGGGTACTTTTGGTACTGCTCTAGTAGTTGCTGGATCAATTAATTACTCCGGAGCAGCTTATTTGGCTGCAGCAGGTGCGTATAGGGTGGGCGCAGGTCTGGTGACTGTCGCCGTGCCAGGCATTATTCATGGGATTGTTGCTTCACAGTTGCCGGAGGCTACTTATATAATTTTACCTAGCGATATGGGTGTAATTTCTGATTCTGGCGTTCCTATTCTTCGTCAAGCACTTGAAAACGTCGATTCACTATTGCTTGGTCCTGGGTGGGGTACTGAAAGGCCAACAGCAGATTTTATACATGGAATATTTTCATCTGTTAAAGATGATGTAACTGCAGGTATAGGTTTTGCTGTTGAAAGTAAGGGTAACAAGAATGCTGAATTCGATACACAGCGATTGCCTCCTACAGTCGTTGATGCAGATGGTTTAAGATTACTTGCACAGTTGCCGGAATGGTATTTGCGTTTACCAGCGCGCTCTGTTCTTACTCCTCATCCCGGTGAAATGGCTTTTCTTACTGGATTGTCAATAGATGAAATCCAATCCGATCGGATTAATGTGGCTAGTCGGTTTGCGGTCGAATGGGGACATATTGTGGTTCTCAAGGGTGCTTTCACCGTGGTGTGTGCACCTGAGGGTAATGTTACTGTGAATCCTTTTGCTAATTCTGCATTGGCTTGTGCAGGAACTGGAGATGTGTTAGCTGGTTTGATTGCGGGACTGTTAGCTCAGGGAATGCAACCTCATCAAGCTGCTGTAGCCGGAACCTTTTTACATGGTCTAGCAGGAGAAATAGCCTTGTCAGAGGTCGGTACGGCAGCAAGTGTACTTGCTAGTGATGTGCTTGATGTGACCCCTAAGGCTATTTCATCTGTTATGTCTCAGTTTGCTTCTCGAGACTAAGTAATTCAACTATTGTTTTAGGTTTTACCCGTCATTTTTTGTGGTGCTGCTAGACTTTTTTGTACTACGCGCCTTTTTGGTGGCTGTTTTTGCTGCTTCGCGCACTATTTCTTCAGCTTTGTTCCGCATCTCAGAAGCCATTTCTGCAGCTCTCATTTTGCCATCTTCTGCTGCATGCTGTGCTCTTTCTTTAGCACTGTACCAACTGTTAGTGCCTTGCTCTTTGAGTTCTACTCCTTTGTCACGGATTTGCTGACGCGTTTCTTGACCACTCTGCGGAGCTAAAACTAGGGCCACTGCTGCTCCAACAAGTCCACCAATTACAAATCCAGAAAAAAATGCACCAAAGTCACTATTGTTGTTGTTTGACATGATTTACTCCTTTACATTACTGTCACTATTACATGTTGTTTTAGTTGCGATTAGGCCATATTATCCTCAAGAACCGTATTGCTCCTGACAAAGTGCCAGAAATCTTCATAAGAGGTCCTAGGTTGTCGTTGATCATGTTAGCAGTACCACGTACTGTGCTGATTGTCTCATTGACCTGTTCCAATATAGGTTTGATGTCGTTTTGTAGCAAACGTATAAATCTAGTGATATGGATTATTGCTAGGATTATTACTATACCAATGAATAATGCTTCAACTGCCAGGATGATTACCATTAGATCCCTGACAAGTTGTGCGAGTTCGGGATTGCGCACAAGTAGTATCAGCAATATTGTTATAGTAACAAACATCAATGCTAATGTTATGCCAATGATAGCTGGTAGCCTACATCCGGTTTTTGGACTAGGTTCTTGAAA
>CAWWAV010000116.1:0-4315 GCA_963934935.1 uncultured Anaerolineales bacterium | reverse complement strand
CATATGGTTTGGATGATGGAAGGTAGACCAGGAGGTATGGGACGTTATACAGATTTCTTTTCCTCCGAATTAGAAAGTTCTTACTCAGCTGCGCTTAATAGACATTGGCTGTGTGACACTTTATTTGCAGTGGCGACTGAGATAGACTGATTTTTATGAAACATAAGGTTGTTATTTATGAATAATGAATTATCTCTCAAGGGAAAAACAGCTTTAGTTACGGGTGCTGGTGGTGGAATTGGTTCTGCTGTTGTGGAGCGGTTGATACAAGCTGGTGCAAGAGTTGCTCTTCATTATCATAACAGTGAAGAAAGAGTGCTTCAATTGCAAAACTTATATGGCGACAATATATGTTACTTGGCACGGGCAGATTTTACAGATACACAAAGTGTTCAAGAATTGTTCGATGATGTGTGGTCGTGGAAAAACAAGATTGACATCCTCATAAATAATGCTGCATTAATTGAGCCGGTGGAATCTATACATGATATATCTGACCAAGATTTAATCAAAGCAATGAAGGTCAATTTTATTGCCCCATTTCTATTGGCGCAGAAGGTTTTGCAGAAGATGAATCATGAAGGTTATGGGCGTATAGCAAGCATAAGTAGTATTGCAGTCAAATATGCAGGTTCACCACAGATGGCACACTATATGGCTTCTAAAGCTGCTCTTGAAGCCGGAATGTTGGCATTGTCTAAGCACGCATCTACTTCGGGCGTTCTAGTCAATGTGGTACGTGCAGGAGTAACAAAAACTTCCGCACAACAGCGTATTGGGCGGGATGATCTTTCCGCAAGAGAGTCATTGATTCCTATAGGCAGGGCAGCGGAACCTAGCGAGATTGCAGAAGTTGTAGCATTTCTTGTATCCCCTCTCAACACTTACATGACTGGTGCAATTGTGCCGGTAGCAGGGGGAGAATAGATATGAAAGAGGCCGATATACGACCTCTTGATCTTTTTAATAAATTTATAGAACTCTCGATTAGCGATATTGAGTCTTTTTTCAATGACAAGACAGCATTTGTAGAGGTCAGTTGTCCTGCATGTGATAGTAATGATTCAGAAGAAGGACTTGTCAAATATGGGTTTCGTTATTTGATCTGTACAAACTGCGACTCGCTTTATTGCTCGCCGCGACCGAATATGTTGCAGTTAGAAAGTTTTTACCAAACGTCCAAATCTGTTGAATTTTGGGCAAATCATTTTTATCACAAAACAGTTAAAGCACGCCGTAAATTGATGTTTCAACCCAGGGCTCAATTAGCTCTAAAGATTAGTGAGCAAAATCATGATACTAGTTCTAATCTGGCTTTGGTCGATGTGGGTAGCGGATATGGTATGTTGCTTGATGAAGCGCAAGCCACGGGTAGATTCACTCGACTTGTTGGAATAGAACCAAACAAAGATTTTGCTTCTATGTGTATTCAGCGGGGGTTTGAAATTATAAACAAATCTGCTGAAGACTTGCAGCCAAATGATGTAAATGCTAATGTAGCAACATGCTTTGAGGTTTTGGAGCATGTATATAATCCTTGTAAATTCTTGGCAAGTATTCGGAATGGGCTTGGCATAGGCGGTCGGTTGCTTTTGACTACTTTGACGGTTACAGGTTTCGATATACAGATTTTGTGGGAAAACAGCAAGAGCCTAACACCTCCTCATCATCTTAATATCATGTCAGTTGATGGCATAAGATGTCTTATGAAAAGAGGTGGTTACCGAGTGCTAAAGATCGAAACACCTGGCAAGTTAGATTTAGATATAGTTCTAAATGCTTATCAGGAGAATGAAGGCATAGAAAGATCTCGTTTTGTGAATATATTGATGTCTAAAGACAATGAGCAGACTAACGAAGATTTCCAGAGATTCCTACAGAAACACTTGCTTTCCTCTCATGTTCGTGTTGTAGCTGAACGAGTGGACTGAAACAACATTGATTAATCACAATATATATATCCATATGACACATACTTGTCTTTTAGTTTACTAGTTGGTACTACATTGATCGAATAGGGAGTGTTCACTTGTTAGATAGGATATTTAGAGTATTTAAGAGAATTGTTGTGAATGTAGCGAAGCGCGTCATCAGTCTTTCCAAGGTCTATTCGTGTAATGTTAGAAATCATATTATCTTACTTGATGTTGATTCAAACATTGAACAGTATAGAGCTATAACCTATATTTCTAAAGAGCCTGAGACCCTAGACTGGATTGAGCGTTATTTTACCCATGGCGATGTAATGTATGATGTAGGAGCTAATATTGGTTTGTACTCTTTGTTTGCAGCTAAACATTTAGAGGGAAACTGTAAAATATTTGCGTTTGAGCCGGAAGCGCTTAATTATGCGAAGTTGAATGTAAACATACATCTTAATAAACTGACAGGAAACATTGTACCTTGTTGTTTAGCATTAACCGATGAGGTTAACTTTGATAACTTTTATTTGCATCCTAACAATTTTGAAGAAGTTACTGTTGATCATAATCTAACTGCTGGTTCTGCTTTACATAGTTTTGGCGTTGCAGAAGATTATCGTAATGAATCTTTCCAACCATTCCATGTGCAAGGGATGATGGGTGTATCACTAGATTGCTTGTGGCAAGAATGGGGTCTCGATTTTCCCAATCATATAAAGATTGATGTGGATGGACTTGAGGAAAAGATTATATCAGGGGGTTCGCAGACTTTATCAGATAGACGCCTGAAGTCGGTATTGGTAGAGGTTTCTAGTGATGATATTGCGCGCAGTCCTATTGTGCAAAAATTATTAGAAGAAGATTTTGTGCAAGTAAAAGATTTTGAATTGCATTCCAGCGTTTCTCTAAAAGGCACTAATTTCGAGAACTCTGTGAACAGCATTTTTGTACGAGGCTTGTAGCTGGTCTATTCAAATATCTTGGAATCATTGTATTAGAGTGTAGTAGTCAGATACTATCGTCAATTAACATTCTTCTGGAAAGCACTATGGTAAACAAATTAAAGGTTGGGATAGCGGGATATGGAGTAGTTGGGAAGCGTCGGCGGTTATTTATCGACCAGCACCAAAGTTTACAGACTATTGCTGTGTGCGACAGGACCTTTCTTGACAATGATGCTCCGAGGGATGGTGTGAGATATTACACTAATTATGAGGATTTGTTATCCGAAGATATTGATGTTTTGTTTGTTTGCATGACTAATGATATAGCACCTGAAGTGACTATATCAGGTCTAAGTCAGGGAGTCCATGTGTTTTGTGAAAAGCCACCTGGTCGTGACTTAAGCGACATTTCTAAGGTCATTGAGTGTGAAAGGAGACATCCTGATCTTACGCTTAAGTACGGTTTCAATCATCGTTACCATGATTCCGTTCGAGATGCTTTTGATATTGTGAGAGAACAGAAGCTAGGACGAATAATTAATATGAGAGGAGTGTACGGAAAATCTAAATTGCTGAGTTTCGATTCCAAATCTTCTCAATGGCGAACGAAACGTGCTTTAGCTGGTGGAGGCATTTTATTAGATCAAGGCATTCATATGGTAGATATGATGCGACTATTTGCAGGAGAATTTTCTGACGTCTACAGTGTTGTTTCCAATAGTTATTGGAAACACGATGTTGAGGATAATGCCTATGCTTTGATGCGTACTGATGATGGGATAGTAGCAATGTTACATTCTTCAGCTACTGAATGGCGCCATCGATTTCGTTTGGAAATAACATTAGCTCAGGGAATGATAATATTGTCTGGGATTTTGTCTGGATCAAAAAGCTATGGCGCCGAAACAATGTCAGTAGTTTATTCTGGTGATGATGATAGAGGAGAGCCGCGTGAAGTTGTTACTAACTATAGTCAAGATAATTCTTGGCGGGATGAAATCGCTGAGTTTGCTGATGCAGTTGTACATGGTAAACCAATTAAGTATGGTTCATCCATTGATGCTTTGAATACCATGCATCTTGTTTTCCGAATCTATTGTGCTGATGAAGAGTGGCGTACAAAGTATGATTTGAGTGAGACAATACCAGAATATGAATAAGGTGAACATATGTCCAGTGATGTAATTGGTGTAATTCCAGCCCGAATGGGGTCTAGCCGATTTCCCGGCAAACCCATTGCTTCAATATTAGGTTACCCGATGCTATTTCATGTGTGGCAACGTGCCAAGTTAAGTGGAGTGCTCGACCGAATCATAGTAGCGACATGTGATGATGAGATTCGTGAAGTATCAGAGTCTTTTGGTGCAGAGGTTGTAATGACTTCCTCGTCCCACGAGAGATCAAATGATAGAGTTGCAGAAGTAGCAACCAAGGTGGAGTGCCAAACTA
>CAWWAV010000115.1:0-4350 GCA_963934935.1 uncultured Anaerolineales bacterium | reverse complement strand
GATCATTGACCCCTGGGAAAGGCGATACCATGCTAGAACTAATAGAATATATAAAACCCAAAGGTGCTACCACCGACGAGCGTCCCAACACTCCCGGCAACGCCCACATCGCATTCCTTGTTACAGACATAGACAGTGTCATAGATAGACTACGTAAAGCTAATGCAGTTTTTATATCTGAGCCACTACAAGCCAGTGCGGGTCCAAACAAAGGCCGAAAGGTTGTATATGTGCGTGATCCAGATGGGATTATCATACAACTGATGCAAGGTTAGTCAGAGTCTAAATGTATTCATAAACATCAAACATATACTGTGCGGCCATGAAAATAGGAATAGATAGTTACACATACCACCGCTATTTTGGAGAATTACGCCCTGGCGAAACAAAGGTAGAACAGGAATGGACAACTTGGGACTTTCTTGACAGAGTAGCTGAGTTGAAAGTAGACGGCGTCGCGCTTCAAACATGTTTCCTAAATTTAGATGATCCTATCTTTCGTAGAAATCTACGCCACCGCTTGGATGATCTAAATATTGAACTGGTAATCTCTTGGGGTCATCCATACGGCCTCGAAATGGGGCAATCGAAGGATGCTATCAACGATCTAATCCGCACCTTATCCTACGTTCAGGAGCTCAGACCACAAACCATCCGCATTGTCATTGGACATCAACGTTATTGGAAACAGGAACCAGAGCCAGAGATTATCAACCGACTCACGCCAATCATAAGTAATATTGCATCTATTGCGAACAAACAAGGTTTAGCAATAGCAATTGAAAATCACTGCGAAATGACAATTTATAGTTTCATACAATTAATAGAAACTCTACAAATCCCAAACGTGGGTGTGACGTTAGATACAGCGAACATAATTCGGGTTGGTGCAGATTTGATCAACAGTTGCAAAGTACTGGCACCCAAATCACAATTGGTACACATGAAAGATCTAATTTTGCACGAAGCTAGTTTAGGGAATCCCAGTGGTTGGTGGCCCTGTGCACCTCTCGGCGAAGGTGATCTTGATCTAGATGGTGTACTCAAAATACTCAACTCATATGGGTACGACGGTCTGATATGCATTGAAATGGGTGACATGCATCCTGACTACAACAATGAAGATAGAGCTGCTCAAGATAGCGTAAATTACCTGCGAAAATACATGAGCAGGCAGTTTGATAACTCAATATAATTTTGAATAGTCAAAACGTTTGGAACAATCCTAAGTTGCATTTATCACAATAAGTCGGGTGCATATGCTGCTTGCTTAGAGAAAAGTATAATACTACATAACTATATCGGCTAACATATGATAACTAACCAACAGAAATAATTGGCAAAGAATAGATATACCACAAGGAGGATAAAGACATGAGTACGATGAAATTGTCAGGAGCGGCCTGGTCATGGGTGGGAACCACACTACATGAGTCAGCACAGATATGGCGTACACTTGGAATAAATGCTATGGATCTAATTGCTTTTCCTGCAGCCGGTGGAGGTCTTACCACAATCGATGATGACCCATTAGGTACAGCAAAAACTGTTCAAGAGGTTGATATTGAGCTTGCAAATTTATTATATATTTTCGGAGCGGACTTTGAGGATCGGGCAGTAAATTCGCCCGACGATGCTGTACGCGCAAGTAATCGCAACACAATGCAAAATGTCGCTGAGTTTTGTGCTGCCGCTAATATACCTTCCGTTATCATCCTGCCCGGAATAGATCGAGACGGAGTGGCGCATGAGGACTCCTTAGAACTTGCCGCTGAAGGTTTGCTTGAACTAACAGCAATAGGAAATCAAGCTGGAGTCAAAGTTCTTTTCGAACCGCACCTATTATCTGTACTTGAATCTCCACACGAATGTTTAGAGTTTCTTCAGAAATACTCCGATCTAGGTATTGTGCTTGACCATTCCCATTTCGTAGCTAACGGGTACGGACATGAGGACATAGACCCGCTAATTCCCTACTCAGGGCATATTCATCTACGTCAAGGCAAGTCAGTCCCGCCCAATCAAGAATACACTGGAGAACTTCAATGCATATGGGACGAAGGTGAAATCGATTGCCCGTTGATTATGCGCCAGCTCAAAGACCAAAATTATGATGGGTATATTTGCTTCGAATATGAGATGGATCCATGGCTAGCCTTAGTTGATGTCATGACCGAAACCATAAAAATGCGAGATGTAATATTTGCCGAATTGAACTAAGGAGGAACTATTATGTCAACCAAAACCTCTATAGCAAGAACAGCAGTAATTGGTACAGGATGGTGGTCCACAGTTGCTCACATACCTACGTTACAAAAGCATCCGCAAGCAGAGTTAGTCAGTATTGCAGATGTAAGACCAGAGGCGCTTGAAACTGCTGCTAAGCACTACAACATCACAAATACATATACTGATTTCCTCGACATGATTTCAACCGAACACCTAGACGGTGTAACAATCGCCGTCTGGCACGCTGCCCACTATGAGGTTGCAAAAGCCTGTCTAGAGAAAGGGCTACATATGGTTCTAGAAAAGCCCATGGTATTACAAGCAACCCATGCCAAGGAATTGGTGGAAATAGCAACACAAAACAATCTAGAGATAATAATGAGCTACCCATGGAATTTCATGCCACAAACAGTACGTGCTCGCGAAGTGATCAAATCTGGAGTGCTAGGTGAAATCCACTATATATCTAACACATTTGCATCAGAACCGCTATACCTCTATCGAGGTGACGATCGTGCTGATGAAGTGCCAGGAATGTATCCTGTGATTGGTCCAGGAGATGTCTATAGTGATCCAGTGAGATCAGGAGGAGGTCAGGGACATTTGCAAGTAACACACTCGGCTGCACTCATGTTTTTCCTTACTGACCTAAAACCAGTATCCGTAATTGCCGCAATGGACAATTTAGATGTTAAAGTTGACGTTGTAAATTCAATGATAGTCAAAATGGACAATGGATCGCTAGCAACTGTTGGAAGCACAGGCGGAGTGGTAGGAGGAGATGGTAAACTTGATATTCAAATTTACTGTGAAAATGGCTTTATCGATCTGGACTATATTGCCTCAACTGGCACTATCCATTACAAGGACAGAGACGTAGAGGACATCAGTCCCGATCTCGACGAACTAAACCGCAGTGTCGCACCTGAAATAGCAGACTCTCCTGGAGCTGGCGCAGCATATCCAGCCCATTTACCCGCAGTAAACCTAATTGAAATAATTAACAATGGTGCTAAAAATCGTTCGCCTGGTGAGTATGGATGGCGCACCGTAGAAATGCTAGATGCTGCCTATAGATCCGTAGCGGACCAAGGTAAAGAAATTTCTATAAGTTCATTGTACGAATAAATTCGAATAGCTCATGAGATTGCCCTGTACTGACATCACAACAGGGCAATCTCCAATTTTAATATCAAAATAAAACTATATATAGGATTTGTTCTTAGATCATGCTGATGTGATTAGCTATTTATAACCACCAGTACGAATACTATCAAGGGCCACAGCAAACATCAAAACTATCCCCCGTAAGACCACCTGCCAATACGGAGCCACATTCATTAATATCAGTCCATTGCGCATATTTCCCAAAATCAACATACCCAGTACGGTACCTACGATTCCACCAGTACCACCCGAGAGACTAATACCACCAAGTATAATTGCAGTTAGGATATCTAATTCAGCTCCCATAGCAGCCGTAGGTTTGGCTGTAGCTGACATAGCAAATAACATAATACCACCCAGAGCAGAAGTAGCACCGCATATTACATATAGCCACATCCTCCACCAATCAACGCGAACACCAGAAACCCGACAAGCATCGGGATTGCTTCCTATAGCATAACAATAGTGGCCCAATATAGTATAACGAAGCACTAAAAACACGATAACCACTACTAAGGCAAACCAAAACAGAGGGGCTGGTAGACCTAAAATAGCTCCCCTTCCCATAAAACCAAAATCAGCAACTGACGGATGCA
Organism: uncultured Anaerolineales bacterium; assembly: GCA_963934935.1. Taxonomy (GTDB): domain Bacteria; phylum Chloroflexota; class Anaerolineae; order Anaerolineales; family UBA11657; genus UBA11657. The sequence goes on along the minus strand of CAWWAV010000115.1, from coordinate 358 downwards.
CTGACTTGCCACCGCTTATTACATATCCTAGTCCCCTTATAGCAGACATAGTAGCCAATGTTGTGATAATTGGATTAATACGAAGTCGCGTAACAAAGAATCCATTGACAGCACCTATGGCGCACCCACTGACAATTCCCAACACTATAGTTACTACTTCAGGGAACCCGGCAGCAGCAAGCGATGCTGTTACCATTCCAGTCGCTGCCATAGTAGCTGCAATTGATATATCCAAACCTCCAGAAATCATGACCATAGTAAGGCCTGCAGCGACAGTGCCTCTTATAGCGACTGCATTACCAATGTTGAGGAAATTCCTAACGGACAAATAGTAAGGCGACTGTGTAGCAAAATAAGT